>JARGFM010000010.1:41251-129078 GCA_029210725.1 Bacteroidales bacterium
TTTTTGTTATACCCGCTCGTCGCTTAAAATCTTTACTGCGTAAACATTTGTAGGCTATCTCACGGGTATAACTTTCATAGAGGTGCTATTGTACGGTCTCTTTTTTAGGCGGGTCCGCCAGGGTTTTATTCTTGTAAGGAGCCTGTCTTTATAATTTGTTCAGGGCAATCAGAAAAACCTTTCCTGGCGAAAAGGAACCCTCTCATGTTGGCTGATGAGAAAGATACACGTAGGACACATACTTTTACTTGTTGATATTTCCTTAAAAAGGCAGTTTGTTTTTTGTATAATTTCATTTCCTGGACATAGACACCCCCTAAGGGACCAAATATATGGCAGCTGAATTCCTCTCACCTGTTGGGACATCGTACCAGATTGATCGCCTGATTTCTGAGGCAAACAATGAAATTGTCTTTTGTGCCCCGGTGTTGAAGCTGCATGAGAGTGTGATTCTGCGATTGCAGCAGGCCGATCAGCGCAATATACGCATTACCCTGCTGTACGGAAAAGAGAGGAACCAGATCAGGGGTCAGCGCTGGTTTAAGGAGTTCAGGAATCTCCGGGTCCTTTACCATGATAAATTGAATACCTTTCTTTTCAGAAATGAAAAGGAGATGATTCTAACCTCCATGGGCCTTCTGGATTTGAGTGGAAGTCAGCATAGCGATATGGGACTGCTGATATCGAAATTAAGGGACAGGAAGGCTTATGAGGATGGTATTTATGAACAGGAGCTGCTTGTTGAATATGCAGAAGAGGTATTCGCAGGGGCCAATTTTCAGAAGCCGGATGATTTTACGCGACCCGATGAAATTATCAGAGATATGCCCTACCTGAACTATTTTGGTATTGAGGAGAGGGTTCTGGAGAATGGCAAAGTGAAAGCTCCCAGCGGGAAGTTATATATTCCCGAAATGGAACTGTATAACGACGGGACCATCAAGATCCAGGGATTCAAAAAAACACGGCAAAGGCACGGGGAATGGATTTTTTATAGCTACGAAGGTTTTGTCAGAGAGGTAGTGATCTATGAAAACGGAACTTACGTGGATAAGATCTACTGTGATTATGAAAATCCCGCAAAACCCATATCCAAATACTATTTCCTGTTCGGTATCGGGAACTCCGTTAAAAAGCTCTATGGGAAAAATATAAGTGAGCTTTATTTTGACAGCCAAATTGAGATGTATGCGGGACCGGATAAAACCAAGCTCCTTTACCACACGGAGCGCTTTCTGAAAAAGCGTTCCATCTTTGATCAGCCGGTGACCTTCCAGGACATGGTTGATCAGGTATATGCCGCCCTCTACGAATAAGCACTCTATGACCACTGGGCTTTCCAGGGAATTTCAGCTGCGAGATCATATATGGCTCCGGGAATAAAGAAAAAAAAGAGGGCAACCCATCCGGGAGCCCTCTGTATGATTGGATCTTCTCCTGTTACCGTTGTCTTCCCTGCTCCCGGTATTCTTTACGGGCAGAGTAGTTAATGATCAGCGCTTTGGCACGCCTGAGTGCCTTCTTCACATCATCCACTTTTCCCATAGAGATGTTCTCATCGATTCGCAGGGACATGGTCATTCTGTTCTTATCCGATTCGGGAAGCTTTTCCCTCTCAAAAAGTACAAAGTCCTGGATCGACTCAAAGGGGATGCCCTCTTCATTTACCAGCTTGTCGTTCAGCTGAATCAGGGGCTCAGTTCCATACAACCTGGCCACGTGAGCCACGGGGCGTCCGATGTATATGTAACTAACAAGGGATTTCTTCTCCAGTTTCTTCACCTCTGTTGCCTCAGGCACTTTTACCCTGACCTGCACCTCTGTTTCCCTCATTGTTGTCGCCACCATGAAAAAGAACAAAAGCATGAAAACAATGTCAGGCAGGGATGAGGTATTGATCGTCTGAAGACCCTTACCCTTTTTTCTTCTAAATTTAGACATTAGTTACGTCCTCCTATGTTTTTGGGTTCCGACTCGGAAATGTTCATCTTATAGATATTCCTGATTCCTTCCTGGATCTCTTCTTCAATAGGATTGGCTGGATTTAAATCATCATATGCCTTATCGAAATAGAGCTTGCAGAAGTCGTCTCTCAAAGTGTTCACAGCGGCCACCAATTCATTCTGCACCTGGAGATATGCTCCATAGGTCGTAGTACGGTCGTTCTGAAGGGATATTACTCCTTTAGAGACCTTACCCCTCCACATTCCATCGGGGGGAAGCAGGGATGAACTGCCAGGAGGAAACTGAACCTCAGTATCTTCCATAACCGGCAAATCCGCTTTATTCATCGGATTGGTAAAGAACTCCATGGTCTTTTCTTTCAGCGCCAGCCTGTCCATCACTTCACCACCCACCATCAGCAGGTCGCTTCGGTTGAGAAGTACCACCAGTACATTTCTCTTGTTTACTTGTACATCCGTAATCTGGTCTTCCTCGGGTTCAGGAGGCAGCAGCCTGGTGATCCCGGTATCAATGTCCATGGTGGTGGTAACCAGGAAGAATATTAACAGAAGAAAGGCTATATCTGCCAGTGATCCTCCATTTACTTCCGGTGTTGATCTTGCCATCGGTTTTTGTTTTTCTAGTGATTCTTATTTGAATGCCCTTGAAATAATGGCATAGAGAATTGACCCCAGGGCCAATCCAAATAGCATATATGTTACAAAAAGCACGGTATCGATCATTTTAAGGGTCCCGGGATCGCTGTTATCCGTTCCTGTGTAACCAATGATCTCAATGGGCGTGCCTTTTGCCAGCACATAGGAAATCACAATCAGCACTGCCGCTCCGGCCAGTATGGCCAACAGCCTGATCAATGCTTTCGGATTGGAAATGACTGCGACAAGAGGGAATACGATAGCAGCCAACGCTGTTAAGATAATCAGGATATAGGCCCATACCAGTGCGATATCGGTACGGAACCAAACCAGGTATTCCCATCCGGAGAGAACCTCACCCAGATCTGGAGGGGGAGTATTAAGTGCCTCAGCAGCTGCAATTTCAGCTTCCTCCTCGGCTCTCTCTACTGCTGCAAGGTTTTCTGCAATAGCGACAGAATCCGTCAGGCTTGTATCTATTTCAGGAATTGCAGCCATAGGAGTCAGGTCCATGGGAGTCAGTGTTTCTTCCACCTTCAGCTCAAGCGCATCATAATTAAGCGTCTTGGGACCAATGTAGAAGAACAGAACCACCACCAGGGAGATTCCTGCAACCACAAAAAGTGTGATTCTTGTTAATTTTGAAAAAGCCATAGCTTCTTATTTTTTAAGATTATGTTTTACCAGCATGTCCACGAGAGAGATAGAAGCATCTTCCATCTTATTGACGATTCCGTCAATCTGAGACACCAGGTAATTGTAGAAAATCTGGAGGATGATGGCCACCATCAGACCCGTTACGGTTGTAATAAGGGCGATCTTGATACCACCGGCAACAACTGTCGGAGAAATATCTCCCTGCTCCTGTATTTTATCAAATGCATCGATCATACCAATTACCGTACCCATGAAACCAAGCATAGGAGCGATGGCGATAAACAGAGAGATCCAGGAGAGGTTTTTCTCAAGGAGCCCCATTTGAACACTGCCATAAGATACAACTGATTTTTCAACCACATCGATTCCCTGTTCAGCGCGGTCCAGACCCTGATAGAAAATACTCGCTACAGGTCCGCGGGTTTCGCGGCACACCTCTTTGGCAGCTTCAATTCCGCCATTATTCAGTGCTTCTTCCACAGCGTCAAGGAGTTTATCGGTATTGGTGGTTGCCAGGTTCAGGTAGATGACCCTTTCAAAAGCCAGGGCCAAACCAAAGATCAAAGTCAGCAGGACAGCGCCCATAAAGCCGGCACCACCTTCGATAAATTTGGTCTTCAGGGTGGTGTGCAGTACTGCAATTCCACCTTTTTCTTCGGCAGCTGTTGTTTCAACAGCAGCCACTGGCTCAGTTACAACCTCTTCAGCAAGCTGTGTGGTCTCTTCAGCGTCAGGAGTTTCGGTAGTTTCGTCCTGCGCAAAGATCGATGCTCCCATAAAAAGCATCCCGAATACGGCTATCAATGCAAATAATTTTTTCATGGTGTTGTTTGTTTGTTTTACTTTATTATTTAACGTGAATAATTCTCTAATATACTTCAGACTTATACAATTTAGCACAAATATAAGACATGTAAAAGAACTTTTTGCGGAGAGAGAGGGATTCGAACCCTCGGTACCCTTTAGGGGTACACACGCTTTCCAGGCGTGCCAGTTCAACCACTCCTGCACCTCTCCGATATACCAGTAAAGACTAACTGGGTCGCTCAAACCCGCTTATCTTCAGAATTTTGTAAGAACTACTCCCGTTACCCAACACTGTCTTTCCCTCGGAAGAAATTTGCGGCGAAAAATACAAAAAAATATTAAAACAAGCACTCAAGGCAGTGTGATTTCTCCTTTAAGCGATTTATTTAAAAGCATTTTAACCTCATCCATCTTCAGACCCTGAGCCAGCAGTACCATCATTTTGGCTGTGGCAGCTTCTGTCGTAATATCATAACCACTTATTACTCCGGTGTTTAAAAGGTGTCTGCTGGTTTCGTATCTTCCCATCTCCACACTACCCCGACGGCACTGGGTAACATCTAAAATGACAATACCTTTATCAACCGCCGATTTTATTCTTTCGAGGAACCAGGATTCTGTGGGCGCATTACCTGCCCCGTAGGTTTCCAGGATCAAGCCTTTCATTTCCTGATAACTCAGAACTGAATCCATGTACTGCGGGGTGATACCCGGAAACAGTTTCAGGATGGCGATATGATTGTTCAATTGCTTATGAACGATAAACTCCTTGATTTCAAGCGGGTAACGGATGGCTTCCCGGTTGTATACAATGTGCACTCCTGCATCGGCGAGATAGGGATAGTTGGCCGATTGAAAAGCATTAAACTGCTCGGCGCTCACTTTGGTGGTTCTGTTCCCGCGAAGCAGCTTGCTCTCGAAATAGATGCATACTTCCGGAACCACCGGCCGGCCGGACTCTTTTGCCGCTGCAATTACAATGGAGGTGATCAGGTTCTCTTTTCCGTCAGTTCTGAGGGCTCCGATGGGTAACTGGGAACCTGTGAAGATGACCGGTTTGGCCAGGTCGTCCAGCATAAAACTGAGTGCGGAGGCCGAATAGGCCATGGTATCGGTTCCATGCAATATGATAAATCCGTCAAACTCCGTATAGTTCTTTTCAATGATTTCTGCAATCCGTATCCAGACGGCCGGATTGATCTCTGAGGAATCTATGGGCGGATCAAAACTATATGATTCGATCCGGTAGCCCAGGGTTTTGATTTCGGGAATCTGTTTCAGGATCTTATTCAGGTCAAAGGGCTTTAAGGAGCCATTGGCCGGGTCATTGATCATTCCGATGGTGCCACCGGTGTAGATGATTAGAATCGAGGCTCTTTCAGCGTTCATGCCGGGGGTTTAGTCGAAACAATTGTTCCGCGTTTGAAGTGGTGATCCTGGCAAGCTCTTCCAGGGTCAAGTTATAAATTTCTGCCGCTTTTTCAGCAGTTCGTAAGAGGTAACTGCTCTCATTTCTTTTTCCCCTGTAGGGAGCGGGTGCCAGGAACGGGGAGTCGGTCTCCAGCAGGAGCCTGTCCAGGGGGATTGCCCTGACCACCTGGCCCAGGCTGGAATTTTTAAAGGTGAGGATGCCATTGATCCCGATCAAAAAGTTGAAGGAAAGAGCCTGTTCCAGTTCATTCATTCCGCCTGTAAAGCTGTGAAACACGCCTCGGAGTCCGGGGCCTCCTTCCCTGTGGAGGATCCGGAATATCTCCTGAAACGAGTCCCGCGCATGGATCACCAGGGGCAGATCCAGCTCCATGGCCCATTCAATTTGTGCGGCAAAAACCTCCTCCTGTTCTTTCAGGAAAGTATGATCCCAGTAAAGGTCTATTCCGGTTTCGCCAATGGCAATGATCCCCGGCCTTTGCAGTCCTGTTTTCACCAGTGCCAGCTCCTCCCGGTAATTCTCTTTAACCGAGGTGGGATGCAGTCCCATCATTGGGAAGCAGTGGCTGGGGTATTTTTCCGCCAGGGCGAACAAGGGGTCTATGGACCGGCTGTCAATATTGGGCAGCAGCATACGGTTTACCCGTGCATCCAGCGCTCTCTGTATCATCTCCTCCCTGTCGGCATCAAAGGCATCCAGATAGAGGTGGGTATGTGAGTCGGTAAACATTTTTTTTCGGCTACAAACATACAACATTGATTGAAACAGCCGGAAAAAATCCAGGGTGTATTACTTCGCAGCAGATTCACGCCACTTTTAATACACCCTGGAAAAACTACTCCTTATACGGTATTCCCTTCCGGGAAGGAATTACACAACTCCCTGTGCGAGCATGGCATCGGCAACTTTAACAAAACCGCCGATATTGGCCCCGTTCACATAATTGATATAACCGTCTGATTCAGTACCAAAGTCCACACAGGTCTGATGAATATTCTTCATGATGGACTGCAGGCGACTGTCCACCTCTTCTCTGGACCAGGGAAGTCTCATGCTGTTCTGGGTCATTTCGAGTCCGGATACGGCAACGCCTCCTGCATTGGCTGCTTTCCCGGGTCCGTATAATATTTTCTTTTCCAGGTAGATCTCAATGGCATCCGGTGTGGATGGCATATTGGCTCCTTCACTAACCACCCTGCAACCGTTTTTCACCAGGGTTTCAGCATCATTCTTATTAATCTCATTCTCCGTGGCTGAGGGGAATGCTACGTCGCACTTCACATGCCAGGGACGCTTGCCCTCGAAGTATTCGCAACCGAAATGATCTGCATACTCCTTGATCCTGCCTCTGCGGATGTTCTTCAGATCCATCACCCAGGCCAGTTTTTCAGCATCGATACCGTCGGGATCATAAATAGTACCGGAAGAATCTGACAGGGTCACTGCTTTCCCGCCAAGCTGGGTCAGCTTCTGTACAGTAAACTGGGCGACATTGCCTGATCCTGAAACAGCAGCAATCTTGCCCTCCAGCGAATCTCCCTTGGCCCCCAGCATTTCCTGGGCAAAGTAGACAGCTCCGTAGCCCGTGGCCTCCGGCCTGATCAGGCTGCCTCCCCATTGCAGACCTTTACCGGTCAGTACACCGGTAAATTCATTTTTGATACGCTTGTACTGTCCGAACAGGAACCCAATTTCACGGCCCCCCACTCCGATGTCGCCTGCCGGCACATCTGTATCGGGTCCGATATGCCTGTTAAGCTCAGTCATAAAACTCTGGCAGAAACGCATGACTTCGTTATCAGATTTTCCTTTGGGATCAAAATCAGAACCGCCTTTCCCACCTCCCATGGGCAGGGTCGTCAGGCTGTTTTTTAATACCTGTTCGAAGGCAAGGAATTTCAGGATGCCCAGGTTCACGGTGGGGTGAAAGCGGAGCCCGCCTTTGTAGGGTCCGATAGCTGAGTTCATCTCTACCCGAAAGCCTTTATTGATCTCTACGTCTCCTTTGTCATTGATCCAGGGAACCCGGAACAAGATCACTCGCTCGGGCTCAGCCATTCTTTCGAGAATCTTTGCATGCTTGTATCTGGGATTCTCTTCAATGTAGGGAATCAGCGATTCAGCCACTTCCTGGACTGCCTGATGAAATTCTGGTTCTGCAGGGTTTTTGGCCTTGATTTTGGCCATGAATTGTTCAACTTTTGGATCCATATCTGTTTTTTAAAAGGTTCAGGTGCAGTAAATCTAGCCTGAATTATTCATAAATAAAGAGGATTTTGTTACCTGAACTACTGAAAAGTCAGTAAATTCAGGGTGTATAGAACAAAAACCCCCTTTCTACAATGTTAAAGAATAATTCTGAGATCAGCCCCTTAAATCTCGATCTTTTTCCAGCATCTGGCAAACCAGTTGAGCTTTCCTTTACCGGCGACCAGATCAGCAGCGATGGCGGCCTGTTATTGCTCCGGGAGGTTGAAAACCAGTTAGGACTCATTGATCGCATAAGCAACTGTATTACAGATAGTAAGGATCAACGATATACTGACCATTCCATAAAAGAGATGCTTCTCCAACGTGTATTTCAAATAGCCGCCGGATATGAGGACTGCAACGACTGTAATGATCTGCGCGATGATATGATTTTCAAGATGTGTGCAGGACGATTGCCACAAAGTGGTCATGAGCTTGCTTCCCAGCCAACGATGAGCCGTCTGGAGAACTCCGAAAGTAATTATCCTGGACTGTGACGATACCAATAATAATACCTATGGTCAGCAGGAATTGAGTCTGTTCAATAATTATTACCACGATTACTGCTACATGCCACTGCATATCTCTGAAGGACTGTCGGGAAGTCTGATCGCCACCATCCTCAAACCAGGCAGAAGGAGCAAGCAAAACGATGTTGCTTCTCTGTTGAAGAAGATCATTGGCCGCCTCAGGGAGGAGTTGGCCAATACGATGATCATTGTCAGGGGTGATGGTCATTTTGCATCTGCAGATTTCATGCAGTGGTGCGATGACCAGTACAATACTGGTTATATTACCGGATTGAGCGGGAACAGCAAACTGCATAAACTGGCCGGTGTAACCATCAAGAGTGCAGAAAGGGAATTTAAGCAATATGGCAAACCTGTAAAACGTTACCATTCCTTTTGGTACCAGGCCGGGAGTTGGGCAAAGCCACAGAAAGTAGTTGTCAAAGTCGAGGTCTCCGATTTAGGTACCAATATCTGCTACATTGTTACCGATCTGGTTCATTTCAGAGCAAGGGATCTGTATGAAAAAGGGTACTGTGCACGGGGTGCAATGGAACTGAGGATAAAGGAGCATAAGTTGTATCTCAAATCCGACCGTTCTTCGTGTAATAGTTTTAAAGCAAACCAGTTCAGGCTGTACCTGCACTCAATGGCATATGTATTACTGCATACCTTGCAAAAAGAGGTGCTACGTGGAACTGAGTTTGTCAATGCAACTTTCAAGACCATCCAGAATAAGATCATCAAAACCGCAGCATTGGTCAAAGAGCTGAAAACCAAGATCAAAATTGAGCTCCCAAGATGCTGTCCGACAAAATCCATACAGTCAAACTGCCTGGAGATGTTCTCCATAATGAGAGTCTAGCCTGAGCCATCTCACTGAATCACTGACATATGCATAAGAACGACAGCAGTCGTACAAGAAAACTATGCTCATAAATCACAGAATCAGCAGATTGTCGCACAAAATTCAGCCAGAGTAAATGAAAACAACCTGTATCATGTAAGATTTTGCCGCCAAACTGTGGTGCAGATACTATGATGACCTATCTTAGAGTGAAAATCGCGGTGAAATATCCCAGATTTTGGTGTTTATGAATTAATCAGGCTAAAATTATTTACCACAGTTGGATATGTCCTTTATCATGTAGTTTGTATGTCATTAAACAATGTCAGACAACATGTTTACGGCATATGACTTCTTCAGGGAAGACTGATCATGCTTTGATACAGCTTTCCCGGTTCGGCGAATACCCATCGCTTCAGTTCCATTTCTGTGAGCCTGGACAGCACCACCTGTATGGGAAGCTCCGATAAGCTGCTGAGCTCTTCCACTCTCAGAGTACCATGATGCGTAAGTAGTTCCAGCAGCCGCAATTCCTGTTCCGTAAAGGAGATTTTTCCGGAAGGTGTGCCGGCATGCTGATTTCCGTCTTCCGGCCAGTTCAGGTGGCCGATCACATCTTCAGCGGATTCTACCATGCCGGCCAGATTTTCCTTGATCAGTCTGTTACACCCTTTCGAACGGTCATCTGTCGCACGTCCCGGGACTGCCAGAACATCCCGCTGATAGGAAGAGGCCATGGCCGCCGTGATCAGGGCGCCTCCCGATGCTGCCGATTCCACCACCAGTGTGGCGCTGGCCATGCCGGCAATAATTCTGTTCCGGCGCAAAAAATTATTACGTTCGGGGCCCATACCGGAGGGGAAATCAGTGACCAGGGCCCCCTGACTGCGAATCTTTTTAGAGGTTTCGCGGTGAGCATTTGGGTACAGTGTATGAAAGCCATGGCCCAGCACGGCTACGGTGGGAATCCCTCCTTCCAGGGCTGCCCGGTGGGCGATAACATCAATGCCAAAAGCCAGTCCGCTGATAATCACCAGGTCTTTGATCCTGCTACTCAGATCCAGAACGATGGAACGGCACATTTCTTTTCCGTAAAAGGAGGCCCTCCGGGTTCCAACCACGCTTAAAGCCCTGCCGTGGCGGAGCCCGTCACTTCCCTGGCAATAAAGCAAGATGGGGGCGTCCTCGCATTCTTTTAAGCGTTGTGGGTATTCTGCATCCTCCAGATACAGGGCCGAGACCTGGTTTTTCTCCATAAATGCCATCTCCTTCTCCGCCTTTCCCAGCAGGGAGGATGAATGGATGGATTCGGACATCAGCGGGCCAATTCCCGGGATCTTCTCCAGGGTGGTCCTGCTCATCCGGAATACCTCACGGGCCGAACCTGCTTCTTTGATCAGTTTTCGTGCGGTAACCGGCCCGATGGCAGGGGCCAGAGTCAGTGCTATCTGGTACTGAAGTTCAGGATGGAAGGAGCCGGACATCGTTTTTTGGGTTGATGTGACGGGCGCCCTGCTTATCGATACATCGTCAGGAAAATCTGACTCATGAACCGCTCCCTGAATACTTATTTAGTGAATCGAGCATTTTTTCCCTGAGCTCTTTGTCCATGGCCGACAGGCTGATTTTTGGGTAGGAGGCTATTTTGCCCCGGAAATTCTGGTGAAGGATCAGCATTTGCTGTGTTCCGAACAGAAATGGTTTGAGCTCATATTTCACAAATTGCTTTTTCGGAATCTCGATGGAGTTCTTCCGGCTGGTAAACATACTTATCGGGTAGTAACGTACCACGATCATCTCTCCCCGGTCGCTGTAGGCAACAAAGTAGGGACGTTTCAAATAATTGATCCAGTTGATGGCCAGGTAAACCACCGAAATCAGAATCATGATGTGGTATTTGCCAAAGGGCGAACCCGAAAAGTCAAACCAGTCTACAAACACCAGGAGCAGGATGATCAGGGCAAAGACAGTGGTCATTACCAGCCTGCTCAACCAGATGTGGTAGGTGTTTTTCTGGTTATCTATGTTCATTTTTTCTCCGTTGCCGCTCCCTTTTGATCAGGGCAAGTTCCCTGCCGGTCTGCCCTTTAACCGAAGTATTCTCTTCCACCCGTCGCATCAGGTAGGGCAGTACAAAACGAACCGGACCGTAAGGTACATATTTTGCAACATTAAAACCAGCAGCCGACAAATTGAAACTGATGTGTTCGCTCATGCCATAGAGCTGGGAGAACCAGATCCGTTTATCCGCAGGATCCACCCCCTGCCCGATCATCATCTCGGCCAGGTATTTGCTGCTGAATTCGTTATGTGTTCCGTTGAAAATGGAGACCACATCCAGGTTTTCCATGGAGATCTTCAGGGCCAGGTTGTAATCCCTGTCCGTACTTTCCCGGTCGGGCTGTATGGGATCTTCATAGCCCATGCTGGCCGCTCGTGCCCGTTCCCTCTCCATATAGGCTCCTCTGACAAACTTGGCTCCCAGGAAGAATTTCTCTTTGCGGGCCGTTTCAATGTCCTTTTCGAGAATGGAGATCCGGTCGTGCCGGTACATCTGGTAAGTGTTGAATACAATGCATTTTTCTTTGTTATACAGCTGCATCATTTCCATCACCACTGTATCGATAAAATGCTGGATATAAGTATCCTCTGCATCGATCATAATGGGGATGTCATGTTCATAGGCCGTACGGCAGAGCGTATTGATCCTTTGACGGAATTTTTCACCCTCCTCCAGGATTTTTTTATCGGGAGTTGTATCACTGCTGAGGATTTCAAGGGCCTTATGACTTCCGAACGCAGTGGGCTTGAATACCGCAAAGGGAATGTCCGGATTACTGCCTGCATTCTTCACGGCCCGGAGCGTCTCCTCCAGTGCCGCATTTATGGCTTTCTCTGTTTCCTTTCCTTCCACCGAGTAATCGAGAATGGAATAAACATTGGCCTTCTTGAGCTTTTCAACAGCCCCCTGGCAGTCCTCCAGCGTTTCACCTCCCACAAAATGTTTGAACGCGGTGGGCTTAACGATCCAGCCCACGGGGATCCTGAGTGCCGAGAACACTTTGATCACGGGGTTGCCAATTTTCACCAGGATGGGGTAGGAGATCAGTTTAAACAATATATATGCCCTGCGAAGATCGCGGTCCGACTTGATCCGGAAAGCCGTCTTTGTATCTTCAAAATTGATTTCTTTCATGGTATACGTTCGCTTGCTTTTAGTTGAGGCCGCAATATATGCTAATTATTATCTTTGATATATGAAAAAAGTCATTTCTGCTCCCAAAAAAGCAGTCAGGGATACCATTTATATCCCCTCCTCCAAAAGCATCTCCAACCGGATGCTGATTATCCGCGCCCTCGCTTCTTCGGGAGGATCCCTGTATAATTTGTCGGACAGTGATGACACCCTTGTTTTACGTATGGCGCTTGATAATGCAGGAGATGTAAAAGACGTGGGACATGCAGGAACCGCCATGCGTTTCCTGGCTGCCTACCTCTCCACACGACGCGGGGAGGTGATCCTGACAGGCTCCCGGAGGATGAAACAGCGCCCGGTAGGGCCCCTGGTGGATGCACTAAAACAGCTTGGGGCCCGTGTGAGCTACCTGGAGTCGGAAGGTTGCCCTCCGCTGAAGATAACAGGGGGAGATCTGAAGGGGGGAAGGCTGGAAATCGACGCAGGAATCAGCAGTCAGTTCATCAGTGCCCTGATGATGATCGGACCGGTGCTGGAGGGGGGGCTTATCATTCATCTGAAGGGAGAGGTGGTTTCGGCCTCTTATCTGCAGATGACCCTGGCATTGATGAACCGTTGCGGTGCGGGAGCAAGTTTTGATGGCAGGAGGATCGTCGTGCCACAGGGAACCTACCAGGTGAAGGATTTCAGGGTGGAATCGGACTGGAGCGGGGCTTCTTACTGGTTCCAGGTGGCCGCACTTTTTCCCGGTTCCGATATTCTCTTACCCAATTTGTGCGCGGACAGCCTTCAGGGGGATGCGGCTCTGGTCCGGATTTTTGAACCTTTAGGTGTCCTGGCCACCTTTGGTGAGGAGGGGCTGAGAATACGCTCTCAAATCATGGAATTGCCGGATCGCGTTGAATATGATTTTACCCTTTGCCCCGATCTGGTGCAGACCCTGGCAGTTAGCCTCTGTGCCCTGGGGATTCCCTTCCGTTTTACCGGTACCATCACCCTGCGGGTGAAGGAGACAGACCGCCTGGCAGCTCTTCAGAACGAACTGAAGCGGACAGGTTTTGTGCTTAGCGCCGATCGCCGGGGGGAATGGCTGGACTGGGACGGAATGCACTGCGAGCCTGATGCCAGTCCGGTCATAAAGACGTATCACGATCATCGCATGGCCCTGGCCTTTGCCCCGCTGGCCATCAAACTGGGGAAGATTGTCATTGAAGATCCCTCCGTGGTGAGCAAATCCTATCCCGGATACTGGAACGACCTGGAAAAGGCGGGTTTCAGAATCACTTAATTCTGCTTGTTTCGCTGATTTCGAAAAAACTCTTTCAGGAGGCCGGATGCCTCCTTCTCCAGGATGCCGGAGTTCTGTTCTGTTCGCTTATGCAGGAGCTTCCCGTCCATTCGTGAAAAGCCCTCTTTGGGATCTGAAGCTGCAAAGACTATCCTGGAAAGCTGAGCCCACCTGGTAGCCGCGGCACACATTATGCAGGGCTCCAGGGTCACATAGAGGGTGCACCCGCTCAGGTATTTGGCCCCCAGATAGTTGGATGCTGCAGTGATAGCAATCATTTCGGCATGGGCGGTCACATCATTCAGCTGCTGGGTCATGTTATGGGCCCTGGCAATGATCCGCTTCTGATTCACCACCACGGCACCTACAGGAACCTCATCCAGCTCCAGGGCTTTGTGCGCTTCCTTAAGTGCTTCATTCATAAAATATTCGTCCGAGAACAGGGGATAAGTCATCTTAAAGTTGCTAAATTTGCAGCTCAACAAAGTTACAAAAATAGAATCTTATGTACAGGACACACCATTGCGGACAGTTGAATATGAAGAAGGTGGGTGAGAGAGTGATACTCTCCGGCTGGGTTCAGAAATCGAGAGACCTGGGAGGAATGACCTTTGTCGACCTGCGCGACCGCTATGGAATCACGCAACTGGTTTTTAACATGGAAAGCGATTCAGGCCTGTGTAAAAAGGCCCGGAAGCTGGGAAGGGAATTTGTCATCAGGGTGGAAGGAAGTGTGGCAGAGCGAAGCAATAAAAATCCACAGATGAGCACCGGTGATATTGAGATTCTGGTGGAAAACCTGGAGGTCCTGAACAGCTCCATAACGCCTCCCTTTACCATTGAGGAAAATACAGACGGGGGAGATGATCTCCGTATGAAATACCGGTACCTGGATCTGCGGCGGAAGGTGGTCAGGGAAAACCTCCAACTGCGGCACCGTATGGCCTTTGAAATCCGGAAATACCTGAGTGAAGAAGGATTCCTGGAGGTGGAAACCCCGGTTCTGATCAAGTCCACCCCGGAAGGGGCCCGGGACTTTGTGGTGCCATCGCGGATGAATCCGGGAGAATTCTATGCGCTGCCCCAATCCCCCCAGACCTTTAAGCAGTTGCTGATGGTGGCAGGCTTCGATAAATATTTTCAGATCGTTAAGTGCTTCAGGGATGAAGACCTGCGGGCCGACCGCCAGCCGGAATTTACCCAGATCGACTGCGAAATGTCCTTTGTCGAACGCGACGATGTGCTGGCCGCTTTCGAGGGACTGGCCAGGCACCTGTTCCGAACGATCAAAGAGGTGGACATTGATGGAGATTTTCCAAAGATGCCTTATTCCGAGGCCAAAAGCCGGTATGGAAACGACAAGCCCGATATACGCTTTGGCATGGAGCTCAGTGAGTTGTCTGATCTGGTGAAAGGGAAAGGCTTCCAGGTATTTGACTCGGTGGAATATGTGGGTGGAATATGTGCCCGGGGCTGTGCGGAATACAGCCGCAAGCAGCTGGATGCATTGACCGACTGGGTGAAGCGTCCCCAATTAGGAATGAAAGGATTGGTTTATGTGAAATACAACGAAGACGGCACCCTGAAATCGTCGGTAGACAAGTTTTACGATGAAGCTGCCCTGAAGCAGTGGACGGATCTTTTCGGGGCCAGGCCGGGTGATCTGATCCTGGTACTTGCCGGCGAACAGGAGCTAACTCTGAAAGCCCTCAGTGAACTGAGACTGGAGATGGGAGAGAGACTGGGACTGCGCGATCCAAATATCTTCAGACCTTTGTGGGTGGTAGATTTTCCATTGCTGGAGTGGGACGAGGAGACGAAGAGGTTCCATGCCATGCATCATCCCTTTACCAGTCCCTACGAGGAGGACCTGGAACTCTTCCGGACCGATCCGGGTAAAGTTCGTGCCAAGGCCTACGACCTAGTCATTAACGGGGTGGAGATTGGTGGAGGCTCCATCCGGATCCATGATGAAGAAATGCAGAAACTGATGTTCGATAAACTGGGTTTCACCGGGGAAGAGGCCCGGAAGCAGTTCGGCTTTCTGATGAGCGCTTTTCGTTACGGGGCACCTCCTCACGGGGGGATCGCTTTTGGCTTCGACCGTTGGGTGGCCCTTTTTGCAGGCATTGAATCGATTCGTGATGTGATTGCTTTCCCGAAAAACAACGCGGGTCGCGATATGATGATCGATACTCCTTCTGCCATCTCCGAAGATCAACTTAAGGAACTCTTCCTGAAGGTGGATCTGAAGCTCTGAGACATGCAGGCTGTATCAGGATCCATACAGGTTTCTGATTTCTGCCCTGCACCATGTTTCCGGCACCATGGTCTTCACCTTCGGGTGCTGTCATGGCACGGCGACCGAAGATGAACCGCTTGTATTAGAATTAGCTATGCACTATTTTTGATAGCTATGACTGATTTATCTTCCTCCCCAAAACCGGAACGGCTGTTATCGCTTGATTTTTTCCGGGGCGCGACCATGTTTTTGTTGATCGCCGAATTTACCCACCTGTTCTCTTATCTGTACGATCCTTCGCTGGAAGGGTCATTCATCCATACCATTGCTGAGCAGTTCCATCACCATCCCTGGAACGGACTTCGTTTCTGGGACCTGATACAGCCCTACTTCATGTTTATTGTGGGGGTGGCCATGCCCTACTCATTTTCGAATCGTATAAAGCGCGGCCATTCCCGGGCACAAATCACCCGGCATGCCATCCAGAGAGCCTTTCTGCTCCTGTTTCTTGGATGGGCGCTTTACTGCATCGATCCGGGGGAGATCGTATTTCGTTTTCAGAATGTACTGGCTCAGCTTTCCGTGACTTATATCCTGGCCTTCCTGGTCATGAAGAAAAAGCCGTGGGTTCAGATTGGCTTCTCCTTTGCGCTTATTGCTCTGACTGAAATTATATACAGAGGTTTTTGGGTGGAAGGCTTTAACCATGCCTTCGTGCCCAATGAGAATTTCGGAACCTGGCTGGATTTGCAATACGGAGGCGCCGATCTGCATGGACACTGGGTCTCATTTAATGCCATTCCCACCACGGCCCATACCATCTGGGGAGTTCTCGCTGGCCAGTTGCTTATGAGCCAGAGAAGGGCGGGCCAAAAGCTGAAGATCTTAATAATAGCCGGGGTTATTGGTGTTGTTGTCGGGTATGGTCTCAGTCCCATTACACCGATTATCAAGAGAATAAGCACCTCTACTTTTGTTATAGTGACCGGAGGCTGGACCTTTCTGACACTGGCCTTTTCCTACTGGCTGATTGATATGAAAAAGCGGCAGAAGTGGTCGGTCTTTTTCAGGGTGGTGGGAATGAACCCTCTTTTTATATACCTTTTTGCCCATGTGGGCGGGGCGGTCTTTATTGAAGCTATCCTGCATCCCTTTACCTTTGCCCTCTTTGGCTGGATGGGAACACTAAGCGCATCCATTCTGACCAGCGCCCTCGTTTTGTTTATCCTGTGGTATATATGTCAATGGCTCCATAAGCATAAGATTTACATAAGGATTTAAGCACTTATTAAAAGCACAGATCATGATCAGAAGACTATTAATTCCTGTTTTGGCAGGCTTCCTGACGGGATGCTCCCTCACTTCCGGTAAGCAGGAACTTTATCACCTGATGACCAAAACGGATGCCCATGTGCATATCCGCACTGCGGATCCGGCCATCATGGAGTTTGCCCGTTCGGAAGGGTTTAAGCTGCTCACCATCAATACACGCTCCGAAAGCCAGAAGAATATTGATGAACAGCGTGAATATGCCATGAATATGAAGGACCGGTACCCGGATGATATCAGCTGGCTGGCCACCTTTTCCATGGAAGGTTTTGAGGAGTCCGGATGGGCGGAGGAGGTGGTCCGCAAACTCCGGGAGGATCTGGACCGGGGTGCTTCCGGATTTAAGATCTGGAAGGACATCGGGATGACCTTTCGCGACAGTCTGGGACATTTTGTTTTTCTGGATGATCCCCTTTTTGAGCCTGTGCTGAGTTTTATGCAGGCCAGTGGAAAACCACTGCTGACCCATATCGGAGAACCGAGGAACTGCTGGCTTCCGGTCGATTCGATGACCGTAAACGGCGATAAGAGCTACTTCACCAACAACCCGCAATACCACATGTACCTGCATCCCGATTATCCCTCCCACGAAAGGCTGATGGAATCCAGGGATCATGTGCTGGCTACCTACCCCGCCCTGAACATGATCGGGGCCCACCTGGGCAGCCTGGAGTGGGATGTGGATGTGCTGGCAGGAAGGCTGGAACGCTATCCCAATTTTGCAGTGGACCTGGCAGCCCGGGTTTGCCATCTCCAGGTCCAGGATAGAGAGAAGGTCCGCGCATTTATGATCCGCTTCCAGGACCGGATCCTTTATGCCACCGACCTGGGGGTCACCGATAACAACGTTGAGAACAGGATTGAATGGCTGGAGAAGGAGTGGCATTACGACTGGGCCTATTTTGCCGGCGACAGCCTGATGAGCTCCCGGAACGTGGAGCATGCATTCATGGGACTGGACCTGGATGAAGAAGTTCTCCGGAAAATCTTTTACAGCAATGCCTTGGAATGGTATCCGGGGGTTTTTGAGTGATCCATACAGAAACGGTGGCCAGAAGGCTCGGATTGTTGAAGCACTCTCAGAATGATTATTTGTGCATAACTTTGCGGCATTTAATTTCGGGGTGAAAAAGATGCCCGTTACTTTGTACCTGTATATTTGTGACCCACATAGAGAGATGCTAAAAATTGCAAAAGACGATAATCAGTACCGGGTGGAGTTGTTCCAGGTAAACAAACTGAATATCCTGGTTTCAGAGCTGGTCAGGCAACAGTTGCTTGAACTGGTCGAAACACCCGGTGTAAGCGTGGTTTTTAATCTGGATGATGTTCGGTTTATCGACTCTGCCGGCTTTCATGTGCTTGTGGAGCTTGCCGACCGGGCCAGGGAGGCCGGGAGCCAGTTTAAACTCAGCAATATCACCGATGAGGTCATGGAACTCATTAAGCTGACGGAGCTGGGGAACCGTTTTGATATGATCAGCTGCGCGAATACCGGAGAAAAGATACTGATGGAGCTGGACTAGGATCCGATCAGGGTAGCCGAAGTACAATCGTAAATTGTAACTTCTGTATAGTCGCCCGGCTTCAGGTCCCTTTTTGGAAAAACTACTACCTTATTCTGGGAGGTGCGTCCAAAAAGCTGCTCCTCCGATTTTTTAGAAGTGCCCTCCACCAGCACTTCAAAGGTCTTTCCAAGATCCTTTTTCTTACTGTTCAGGGAAAGTCTCGATTGCAGCTTTATGATCTCATTCAGCCTGCGGGTCTTGACTGCTTCCGGAACATCATCCTTTAATTTGTCGGCCGCATAGGTGTCTGGTCGTTCACTGTATTTGAACATATAGGCAAAGTCATAGTCCGCCCACTCCATCAGGCTGAGCGTCTGCTGGTGCTCCTCTTCGGTCTCCCCGCAAAAACCGGCAATGATATCTGTGGAGATCGTGGCCTCCGGAAGGTAGGTACGGATGGCCGAAATACGGTCCATGTAATGTTCCCTGGTATACTTTCGCTTCATTCTTTTTAGTACGGTGGAACTGCCCGACTGCACGGGAAGGTGGATCGACCTGCACAGGTTGGGATATTGTGAAATGACTTTCAGCAGCTCATCCGACATATCCTTGGGATGTGAGGTGGCAAAGCGCACTCTGAACGCCGGGTTGATTCCCGCCACTCTTTCCAGCAGCTCCTCGAATTTTATCAGATTGCCGTCCTCTTTCCAACGGTAGGAATTCACATTTTGTCCCAGCAGGGTTACTTCCCGGTAGCCTTGTTCAAAGAGCCCGGTGCTTTCCCGGATGATGGTTTCCGGATCGCGACTCCGTTCCCTGCCCCGGGTTCCCGGTACTACGCAGTAGGCGCAGAAATTATTGCAGCCCCGCATGATAGCCACAAAGGAGGTCACGTGGTTGCGGTCCATCCGGACCGGCCGGATATCGCCGTAAGTCTCCTCCAGCGACAGGAGGGTATTGATGCCCTTCTGACCGCTTTCCACCTCTGTCAGCAGGGAAGGCAGATCGCGGTAGGCATCGGGCCCCACTACCAGGTCGACCGTGTTTTCTTCCTCCAGCAGCTTCTCTTTGAGCCGTTCTGCCATGCAGCCGATCACTCCAACCTTAAAGCTGTGGTTCAGCTCTTTGAGGCGGCCAAATTCCCGTATCCTGGTTCTGACCCGCTGCTCGGCATTGTCCCGGATGGAACAGGTATTCACCAGCACCAGGTCGGCCTCATCCAGGGTTTCAGTTACCTGGTAATTATGCTGTTGGAGGATGGCAGCTACCACTTCGCTGTCCACCACATTCATCTGGCAGCCATAGGTTTCTATATAGAGCTTGCGCTTTGACATGGACGCAAAGGTAGAAAAAAGACCATTGACCGGCAATTTGAAACAGTTTACCGATTTAAGCTTCTCGAGTGCTTAAAGATGCTTTATACTTGCAATAGATAATGAAGTCTTATTTATAAATTTAAACAAATGAAAATGGGAGCAGGATTATTTTGGGGGGCGTTTTTACTCCTTCTGGGGGTGGCCCTGATCATAAAGGTGGTCTTTCATGTAGACTTCCCGGTATTTAAAGTTCTGATTGGGATTTTCCTGGTTGTGCTTGGATTGAAAGTGATCTTTGGTAAATTCTTAATATCGCCCGGGCATTTTAAAAGTGAGGAAACAATTTTCAATGAACGGGTATACGACAATCCTGAATCGGGTAAGGAGTACACGGTGCTGTTTGGCAAGGGGGTGTATGATTTTACCAATGTGGACCTGGAGCAGGGTAGTTTTCGGGCCAAGGTAAGCACGGTTTTCGGAGGTACTCAGATTATTATTCCGCGGGATAAGCCGGTCAGGATCCAGGCCGATGCCGTGTTTGCAGGGGCCGAGCTGCCGGGAGGCAACAATGCCGTATTTGGCACCAGCACCTATGAAAGTGACTCCTGGCGTCCGGATACAGCCTCCATTGATATCAAGGTGGATGTGGTTTTTGGCGGAGTTCAGGTGATCCGGCGCTGATGTTTTTAAAAGAGCGGCATTTTTCTAATTTTGCAATAAATTATTGATTCAGAATTATGTCAGGACACAGCAAATGGTCGACTATCAAGCGCAAGAAAGGCGCCAATGATGCCAAAAGAGGAAAGCTTTTCACCAAATTGATCAAAGAAATCACGGTGGCAGCCAGCGAGGGAGGTATGGATGTAGAATCTAATCCGAGACTACGCTCCGCTGTTCAGAATGCCAGGGGGATGAATATGCCCAAGGATACCATCCAGCGGGCGATTAACAAGGCAGATAAAGACAACTCTTCGTTTCTGGAACTTAGCTTTGAAGGGAAACTTCCCCATGGCATCCTGGTGTTTGTCGATTGTCTGACCGACAACCGGAACCGGACCGTAAGCAATATCAGGGCCATCTTTAATAAGCGTGGCGGAGAACTGGGAACCAACGGATCGCTCAGTTACATGTTCGAGCGAAAAGGGATCATTAGTCTGGCCAAAGGAAACCTGGATCCCGATGAATTTGAGCTGGAACTTATCGATGCGGGTGTGGAAGAGCTTGAACTGGAAGATGATATTTTTATGATCACCACGCCCATGGAGGACTTTCACAGTGTACAGTTAAAGCTGCAGGAAATGGGGCTGGAGCCGGAAAGCGCCGAGCTTCAGAGGATCGCAAATGATATGGTGGACCTCTCCGTGGAGCAGGCCTTACAAATCATGAAGATCATTGAGGAGTTTGAAGATGATGACGATGTGCAATCGGTCTGGCACAACCTGAACATCACAGACGAACTCTCCGATGCCATGGAATAGGACGCCCGGAGTTGGCCTATAAGCCCCTGTTAATTATTCTTACCGAAAAGGTGGATACCCCGATCATGATGCCAGCCATGGCAGCGGTTCTGATCACGTGATCGGGATCGGACCAGTTGAAATAAATCATGGCTGGTCCACAGAGGATCATTAGCGCCGCGGCAAGGAGGGGAACCCCTTTGATTTTGAACCGGGTAAGTGCCAGCCCGATCGCAAACAGGCCAACAAAGCTGCTTCCAATTCGCCTGTAGAACTGTTCCTCCTGAAAAAGTCCCAGCAGCCTGATCCATATCTGCTCATCTGTTTCCTCCATAGCGGTTTGCATCCCATCGCCCAATTCCTGGTAGAGATGAATTCCGGCCTTTCCCATCCATAGAAACCCCAATGCAGCACCCAGCAGGCAGAAGGCAATAACATAGTGAAAAAATTTCATCCTTTTATGGAAGAGCTGCAGGAAAGGTGGAATGGACAGGAAAGTGATGACGGAGGTTCCCAGCCAGGCCCAGACACTAATCTGAAGGTTTTGCTGGTGGGTGAATAGATAGGAGAGGTCCTCCTCCAGGGTGGCATAAGGACTTACAAAATTGAAATCCAGCAGAAGGGAGGTCACATAGCTGCCCACTGCCAGAATCATGGTTAAACCGGCCAGCACTCCTCTGCGTCTCATTTTTCTGCGTTCTTCCTTCTGCATCAAGTGAATGTAATCAATTTATTAATGGATTGACAAACAGTGGGCAAATTTGATTAATTTTGTCCCCACAAAATATCAGGATGACACGCTTTTTCGCAGCTATCTTATTTATTTTTCTTTCCATCACACTGGTAAAGGCGCAGGACGGGCAGAACAGCTCTCAGGGCGATCTGCTGCAGTCATTGATGGAGGAGGGCCCCCGTGGCCAGGTGACCCTGGAACTGGACAGCCAGCTGCTGGCTAATTATAATAAAATGATAGCCAGGAATATGGGATCCACCGGTGTGCCGGGTTACCGGATCCGGATCTATTCCGGAAGTGGGGTTGGTGCCAAGGAAGAACAGCAGCGGGTCAGGGCCCGGTTTCTTTCTCTCTACCGGGGTTTGGATGCCTATAACCGCTATGATGAACCTTTTTTCAAAGTCTACATCGGAGACTGCCGCACCAGGAGCGAGGCACTGAAATTGAACGATCGCATAAAAAAGGATTTCCCCAACCCGATTATTGTTTCGGATTATATTAATCTAAAGAGTACTGAATAGCGGATTGTTATATGACTGACGAGTTAAAACACAAGTGTGGCATTGCACTGATCCGCTTACTTAAGCCGCTGGAATACTATCAGCTACAGCATGGATCCTGGAGGTACGGACTGGAAAAGCTGTACCTGCTGATGGAGAAGCAGCGGAACCGGGGACAGGATGGCGCGGGCCTGGTCAGCCTGAAACTGGATGTTCCCCCGGGGAACAAGTATTTCAACCACCTCCGGGAAACCGGTTCTTCGGCCATCAATGAAATTTTCAGGAAGATCTACTCCCGCTTCGGAAAGGAAGAGAAACAGCATCCGGATACCTTTATGGATCCAAACTGGGCAAAAACGAACCTGCCCTTTGTCGGAGAGGCCTACCTGGGTCATCTGCGTTATGGCACCTTCGGGGCCAATAATCCGGATAACCTTCACCCCGTCATGCGGGAGAATAACTGGCGCACACGCAACCTGGTTTTGGCCGGAAACTTCAACCTGACCAATGTGGATGAACTGTTTAATATTCTCGTCGACCTGGGCCAGTATCCAAAGGAATACTCCGATACGGTGACCATGCTGGAGAAGGTGGGGCATTTTCTGGATAATGAGAACCAGAGGCTCTTTGATCTTTACAAATCCAGGGGTTTTTCAAACAGGGACATCACCGGACAGATCGGGAAGAACCTGGATGTGGCCAAGATTCTGGAAGGAGCCAGCAGGCGTTGGGACGGCGGGTACACCGTGGCCGGAATGATGGGTCACGGGGATGTTTTTGCCATGCGCGATCCCTGGGGGATCAGGCCTGCATTTTATTATCATGACGAGGAAATCGTCATTGTCACTTCAGAGCGCCCGGTCATTCAGACAGCCATGAATGTGGAATTTGAGCAGGTGAAAGAATTGCCTCCGGGTCACGCTCTGGTGGTGAAAAAAAGCGGTGAGATCTCCCTGGAACGTATCAGGGAGGAGCAGGAAAAGAAATCATGCTCCTTCGAACGCATCTATTTCTCCAGGGGAAGTGACAGGGAGATATACAGTGAGCGAAAGAAACTGGGCGAACTTCTGGTGCCCCAGATTCTGGAGGCCATCGATTACGAGGTGGAAGACACGGTCTTCTCCTTTATTCCCAATACGGCCGAATCTGCTTTCTACGGGATGATCAAGGGGATTGAGGATCACATGGTCGTTAAGAAAATGGATGAGTTGATGAAGTTGAAAGGGAAGTGCAGTCCGGAGGATATCCTGAAAGTAATGAAGGAGCGGGCCCGCATTGAGAAAGTGGCCATTAAGGACCTGAAACTGCGGACCTTTATCTCCCAGGACCAGGGTCGTAAAGATATGGTAAGCCATGTCTACGATATTACCTATGGGACTATCCGGCCGGGACTCGACAACCTGGTGATCATCGACGACAGCATTGTCAGGGGCACCACGCTGAAGCAGAGTATTATCAAGATTCTGGACCGTCTGGAGCCCAAAAGGATCGTGGTGGTCTCCTCCTCACCCCAGATCCGGTATCCCGATTGCTATGGCATAGATATGGCCAGACTGGCAGATTTTGCCGCCTTCCAGGCGGCCATCGAATTGCTGAAGGAGAAGGAGATGGAGCATGTGATTAATGAGGTATATAAGAAGTGCGATCAGCAAAGGGGCCTTCCCAAAGAAGAGTATGTCAACTATGTGAAGGATATCTACAAGCCCTTCACCAGGCAGGAGGTGAGCAGGAAAATCGCCGAGATGCTAACGGATCCGGAGGTGAAGGCCGAGGTGACCATCGTATACCAGAGTATTGAAAATCTGCATAAGGCGGTGCCGGATGATCTGGGCGACTGGTATTTCACCGGCGATTATCCTACTCCGGGAGGAAACAAAGTGGTCAGCACCTCTTTCCTGAATTATATTCACGGAATCCATACCCGGGCCTATTAGGCAGCGGTCTGTTTCTTACAGCGACCTTTTTATCTCCGTTTGGAAATATGGAATCGGGTAATCAGTTTCTGGACTTTCAGGTTTCTTCTCCTGATATTCCTGATCTTTTGCAGTTGCTTGGGCACATAATTTAATACATGGCGTTCCACTTTGGCCTTGTAGAGGTCATTGACCGTGATCATGATCCCGGTTTCCTCTACATCACCAAATCCTTTGTTCAGAACCGTGCCAAAAGTTTTCATGGAAGGCGAAAGATTCATATAGGCATTTATAAGGGGCGGAATATTTTCCCCGTATGCCCGCACCTCTTTGGACAGGATTTTATAGTCCTCCGAATAATTCTGACCTTTAAAGATTGCAGTGAGTTTGGCCCTGTCTGTGGCCATTGTCAGAGGTTCTTTGGGAGTAACCAGACCTTCTGTGTCGGGAAAGTGCTTGTTCAGAAAAAAGAGGATCATATCCCTGGCCATCTGATGATAGTGCAGGTACATGGTCACTTTTCCAAACAAATATTTCTTACTGGGATAATCGAGTACCAGGGTTCCCAGACCGTCCCAGAGATTGTCAAGTGCATACAGGCCTTTTCGTCTCAGGGAAGTACTCTGGTACTTGGGTTGAACAAAGGAGCGTCCCAGTTCAATCATATGCGGGACATAGTTTTTTACAAACTCGTCTGAGAAGTTGAAAAGTTTGGAAGTGGCCAGCCTCACTTTTCCGTCTTTAATGCATTTTCCGGGATCACAGATATAAAAACGGTATCCTCCAAGAATGGCCTGCTCATCAGGGTCCCAGACAATAAGCTGCTGGTAGGCCTTCTCGCCGGTATCGAAAGCATCCAGGTCGCATTCCAGGCCTGTACCGCCCCCGGCATTCCGGAAGGATAGTTCCCTGAGCCGCCCGATCTCCCTCATGGTATGGGGGGAATTTTCGGCATTAATGATATAGATTTTATTCCCGGCTTTATTTGTTTTTCGGATCAACCGTTCCTGAGTAAGTTCCGCTTTGAGGGCTTCCAGGGGAACAGGAGGTATAATATCTTTCATTTTCATGATTAACAGCTTATGTGGTTATTTCGCTGAATACTCCTTCAGGGTTTTCAACCAGGGTATAGGTATAATCCTTGATCAGGGCAGCCCACTCAAGAGCTGTATGGCGCTTATCAAATGTAGAATAAGGAATCGGTTTCCCGAAAGTAATCACAAAATGTTTATTGCGGTGTTTGTAGGATTCGTTGGGAAGGAAGAACATTTCCATGTTGGCCTTGATTCCCAGGAATTTTCTGGTGTTGGCCAGGTTGTAAAAGAAATTAGAGCACCGGCCTGTAACGTGGATGGGGATAATATCCCTTTTGGTCTGTACCGCCTTGGTAATAATACTCTTTTGCCACTGTGTATCCCTGATTATTCCTTTTTTCCGCCGGGAAACCAGGCCGGCCGGAAAGGTCATCACCTGCTGGTCGGACTCAAAAATGGCCTGGATACGCCGGACATTTTCGATTGCCTGGGCCCCGTGCTTATTGATGGGTACAAAAATGCCGTCCATGTTCTTCACATTGGTCAGCAAGTCGTTGACCAGGACTTTCAGATGCGGGTAGTTTTTGGATAACTCACTGATTATCATCATACCATCGAAGCCCCCAAGGGGGTGGTTTGCCACAAAAATAAAGCGTCCCTCCGGGGGAAGATGTTCCCTTCCCTTGACCTCCAGGCTTACACCGAAGACTTCAATGGAAGCCATGGCAAAGTCCACATCCTTTTTATATCCATGGTTGTAAAGAATGGGATCATTCATAAAATCGATCCTGAGAATGCGGGACAAAAGCCTGTATACAAAGCCAGGTATCCAGCGGGCCATTCCGGGATTCTTATCCATGAATAAGTCCTTGATATTGATTGGCTTAAAGTTAAGTTTGTGAGTTTTTTCGTCCATGGGTATCCGCTTAAGGGCTATCCCGCTCTATAGTGCAAAGACAAAAGTATTAAAAGATAAGTTATTAACAAAGTGGGAAAAAGTGGGGTAAAATGGTACAAAGTGGTGAAAAAGTATTACTTTTATCCTTAAACCCGTGATAACCCTATGATTACGTTTATCGGAGACTATACAGTAAGACTCGATTCAAAGGGACGGCTCTCCTTTCCGGCGGCTTTTAAAAAGCAGTGCAGAGAGATGGTTTCCGATGGGTTTGTGCTGAAACGTGATCTGTTCGAGAACTGCCTGATTTTGTATCCCATGGATGAGTGGGAGCGGCAGAATAAGATCATACGCTCGCGTACCAATCCCTACAATAAAGAGCATGCACGTTTTCTCAGGATGTTTTTTTCCGGGACCGCTGAGGTATCTCTGGATGCCAATAACCGGATGCTTCTTCCAAAGCGTCTGATGGAATATGCCGGAATCAGTGATGAGGTGGTTCTGGCGGGTCAGTCCGGAAAGATTGAAATCTGGGCCTCTGAGCAGTATGGAAGAGTCAGTGCGGCAGATGATGATTTTGCAGCCATGGCCGAGAAAATATTAGGTGGAACAATTGATGAACAGGAATAATAATGGGCTATCATAAGCCAGCATTATTGCATGAAAGCATCGACGGACTATACATTAAACCAAAGGGCACTTATGTTGATTTGACCTTTGGAGGGGGGGGACACTCCCTCGAAGTTCTAAAAAAGTTGGGTAAAAATGGCAAACTTGTGGTATTTGATCAGGATCAGGATGCCCTGGCCAATGTTCCGGATGACAAGCGGCTCATTTTTGTCGGGGCAAACTTCAGATACTTAAAACATTTCCTGAGATATCATGCCATTGAGAAAGTAGACGGTATTCTGGCGGATCTGGGTATCTCCTCTTTTCAAATCGACCAGCCCGGGAGGGGTTTTTCCTTCAAATCAGATACTGCACTGGATATGCGAATGG
The DNA here is from genome assembly GCA_029210725.1 of Bacteroidales bacterium. Classification (NCBI taxonomy): domain Bacteria; kingdom Pseudomonadati; phylum Bacteroidota; class Bacteroidia; order Bacteroidales; species Bacteroidales bacterium. The sequence continues at coordinate 68,767 of JARGFM010000010.1, forward strand.
ATGTACGCAACAGGCGGACTGCGTCGCAGTTGTTGAATGAGGCCCCCCGGGAAGAGCTGGTCAGAATCTTCAAATCATTCGGAGAGCTTGGAAACGCATCTGCGATCTCCGGTGCTATAGAGGAGTCGAGGATGCAGGGTGCCATTGAAACGACCGTGGACCTGGAGGAGGTGCTCAGAAGGTTTATACCCCGGCAGCATCCCAGTAAATTTCTGGCCAGGGTCTATCAGGCCCTGCGCATCGAGGTAAACAGGGAGATGGAGGCTCTCAGGGAGATGCTGATACAGACGGCAGCCTGTATGAATACAGGAGGCAGGCTGGTGGTGATTACTTACCATTCCATTGAGGACCGGGTCGTGAAAAACTATATGCGGTCGGGGAATCTGGAGGGTGAGATAGAGAAGGATTTTTATGGAAATATTCAATCGCCCTGGAAACTGGTGAACCGGAGCGTGATTACCCCCTCGGAAGAGGAGATTAAGGAGAACAACAGGGCCCGGAGTGCCAAACTGAGAATTGCTGAACGAACCGGACTATGAGCAGGGACAGGAAGAACATAGAATTTGACCAGTCTGTCGAGGAGAAGGAAAAGAGTTTTTCCTTTCGTGACCTGGTGGATGGAAATGTACTGACCCGCAAAGCGGTGATCAAACAGTCCCGTTTTATCCTGCTGCTGGTTCTGATCGCTTTTCTTTCTATCGCCAACAGGAATCATGCGGAAAAGACGGTGATTCGTCTGAATCAGCTGCAGAGTGATGTGAAAGAGATGCGGGCAAAATCAATCTCTACCTCTTCAGAACTGGTAAGAATCAGCCGGCAGTCGGAGGTAAAGCAACTGGTGAACCGGTATGGACTGAGTCTGGAAGAGAATCTGGAGCCCCCAAAACAACTGATTGAAACCGAAGAATAAGATGTCACTGAAGCGGGATATACTGATTCGGACCTCCCTGATTTATCTGGGAGTTTTGATGATTGCCCTTCTGATTCTGGGAAAAGCTCTGCACCTTCAGTTTTTTGAGAAGGAGAAGTGGGCCCGGGAGGAGAACAGTACCATCCGTCACATGGTGATCGAACCCAACCGGGGGAGCATCTATTCGTCCGATGGCAGATTGCTGGCCGTTTCGGTCCCCTATTACGAGATACGGATGGATTTCCGTTCAGAATCCTTTACCCGGGATATTTTTGATGCCGGGGTGGATGAGCTTTCAAAGTCCCTTTCCGGACTCTTTGGCGACCGCCACTGGACCACCTATAAAAGAGAACTGGTCAGGGCGCGGGAAAACGGACACCGTTACTACCTGGTAAAACGAAATGTCACCTACACCCAGCTGCAGCAGGTGAAGCAATTCCCTATCTATAAGCTGGGAAGATTCCGGGGGGGAGTCCAGTATATTCAGCAAAACCGCAGGGACACTCCTTATGACTGGCTGGCTTACCGAACCATCGGATATCTCATGGAAGATGAATATAAAAGCGTGGTAGGACTTGAGGGAGCTTACGATACCGAACTGAAAGGTATTGAGGGTTACAGGTTGATGCGAAAGATCCGTGGTGACGACTGGATGCCTATCAATGGCGCCAACGAAATAGAGCCCGAAGATGGCCAGGATGTGGTTACCACTCTGGATCTGGATCTCCAGGATGTGGCCGAGAATGCGCTCTATGAACAGCTTAACCGGCATGGGGCCGATCATGGTACGGTAGTTCTGATGGAAGTGGAGACCGGGAAGGTACGGGCTATTGCCAACCTCTCCAGGGATGAGGACGGCGACTACGTCGAGGATTACAATTATGCCATCGGGGAGTCCACAGAGCCTGGTTCCACTTTCAAACTGGTCTCCATCATTGCCCTGCTGGAGGATGGCCATGTCCGGCCCGACGATATCGTGGATGTGGGAACGGGGGTGACCTATTTCTATGGACATAAGGTGGAGGACAGCCAGCATGAGGCTTTGGGAAAGATTACCATTCAGCGCGCTTTTGAGGTGTCGTCCAATGTGGGCATAACCAAAACAGTCGATGCCTCCTATAAAGAGAATCCGGAACGTTTCGTCAACCGCCTCTATGAGATGAGGCTCAACCAGAAGCTGGGTATAGAGATCAAGGGAGAGGGTCAGCCCGACATCAAGTATCCCGATAATAAACAGTGGTCGGGTATCTCCCTTCCATGGATGTCTATGGGATACGAGGTCATGCTGACACCCATGCAGATTCTTGCCTTTTATAATGCGGTGGCCAACAACGGGAAGATGGTAAAGCCGGTCTTCCTCGAAGAGATCCGTTCTCATGGAAAAGTAGTCAGACGGGGGGAGACCCAAGTGTTAAATAATCATATCTGTTCCAGGGAAACCCTGACACAGGTAAAAAGAATGCTGGAAGGAGTGGTGGAAAACGGGACCGCCAGGAACCTGGCCAACAGCCACTATAAGATTGCAGGGAAAACGGGTACCGCGCTGGTCTCGCTCAGTAAGGAGGGCTATACCAAATTATACCAGGCCTCTTTTGTCGGGTACTTCCCGGCCGATCAGCCCAAATATTCCTGTATCGTGGTGGTCAATGCCCCTTCCCAGCAGATCTATTACGGGAACGTGGTGGCCGGACCCATATTCCGGGCCATTACCGACCGGATCTATGTCAGGGAATACGAGCTGCATAAAGCCCGGATCCAGCTGGCCGGGCAGGACCTTCAGGCTCCTTATTCCAAGAGTGGCAGCAGCGAGGCTCTCAGTGCGGCCTTTGAATATCTCCGGCTCCCTTTGATGCAACAGGGAGAGGAAAGTCCCTGGGTTTCCACCCAGAGCACTCCCGAAGGTGTCATCTACTCCTCCAGGGAGATTTCTTCCCAACTGGTACCCAACGTGGTGGACATGGGATTAAAAGATGCGGTTTACCTGCTGGAAAGCAGCGGATTAAAGGTGGTGGTAAATGGAAGGGGTACGGTGCGTGGCCAGTCGCAGGCTCCGGGGAGCCTGGTACGAAGGGGAAGCATGATAGAATTGAATATGAGTTTAAATGAAGGATAATTGAGACTGAAAGAGATCATACAGGGTTTGGAGATCACTTCCTTAAACGGTGATCAGGATCCCCTTATCGGGAAGATCACTTTCGATTCCCGGGAGATACAAGCGGGGGATCTTTTTGTAGCTATCAGGGGGCTGAAGGCCGACGGTCACCGGTATATAGATAAAGCCATTGCCTCAGGTGCAGCTGCAGTGCTTTGTGAGGAGATTGGCGAAGAATCCGGTTCCGGCATCCCCGTGATCTGTGTGCCCGACAGCCGGAAAGCTTTGGCGCTGGCCGCATCCAACTGGCACCATCACCCCTCCAGCGAACTAAGCCTGGTGGGTGTGACGGGAACCAACGGGAAAACCACCATTGCCACCCTCCTGCATCAGATGCATCAAAGGATGGGCTTCAGGGCCGGATTGATCTCGACTATTCAGATCCTGATCGGTGAGGAGCCCAGGCCGGCCACACATACCACTCCCGATCCACTCCGGATCAATGCGGTTTTAAGGGAGATGGTCGATAGCGGTTGTGAATACTGCTTTATGGAGGTTTCCTCCCACGCCATCGACCAGGAACGGGTGGAGGGTCTGAAGTTCAGCGGGGGCATCTTCACCAACCTGACCAGGGACCACCTGGACTATCACAAGGATTTCAGGGCCTATCTGAATGTGAAGAAACGATTTTTTGACCAGTTGCCCGCAAAGGCCTTTGCTCTGGTGAACGGGGATGATAAGAACGGGAGGGTGATGATTCAGAATTGCAGGGCTGAAAAACATATCTACAGCCTGCGTTTCATGTGCGATTTTAGAGCCAGGATCACTGAAATGCACCTGGAGGGTTCGGCCATGGAGATCAATGGCAGGGAGGTATGGATCAGACTGCCTGGAAAGTTTAATGCCTCAAACCTGCTCTGCACCTACGGGAGCTCAGTTTTACTCGGACATCATCCCGACGAGGTGATAGCCGTGCTGAGTGAAATGGATCCGGTCAGAGGAAGATTTGAGACTTTTCGGTCCGGGAAGGGAATTACAGCCATCGTCGACTATGCACATACTCCGGATGCCCTGCAAAATGTGCTGGATACCATTCATGAAGTACAGACAGGCGGCGGTGAGATTATCACCGTAGTGGGTGCCGGAGGAAACAGGGACAGGGGGAAACGCCCGGCCATGGCAAAGATTGCTGCTGAAGCCAGCCATAAGCTGATCCTCACCTCCGATAATCCCAGGGATGAAGATCCGGAGTTGATCCTGGATGATATGATGAAGGGCGTGCCAAAGCCTTTGCTCGATCGCACCATGCGCATAGTGAGCCGCGAAGAGGCCATCCGCACTGCATGCATCATTGCGCGTCAGAAAGACATTATTCTGGTGGCAGGCAAGGGCCACGAGCTAACACAGGAGATTGCCGGTGAGCTCAGGGCATTTGATGATATGGCATTGTTAAAGAAAAATTTAAGGGGATAGATCATGATATATCACCTGTTTGAATACTTAGATAAATTCGATGTTCCGGGAGCGGGGATGTTCCAGTACCTCTCTTTCAGGGCTTCTTTCTCGGTGATTGCGTCGCTGCTTATCTCCATGCTGGTGGGTAAGAGAATCATCAAGTTGCTTCACCGCAAGCAGATCGGGGAGTCGGTCCGCGACCTCGGCCTTGACGGGCAGAAACAGAAACAGGGAACACCCACCATGGGAGGGATCATCATCCTGGCATCCATCATCCTGCCGGTGCTGCTTTTCGCTGATCTCACCAACATCTATATCATTTTAATGCTGGTGGCAACCATCTGGATGGGACTGATCGGCTTCCTGGACGATTATATCAAAGTATTCAAGAAGAATAAGAAGGGCCTGCGTGGAACCTTCAAGGTGATCGGCCAGGTGGGCCTTGGTTTGATTGTGGGGATCACCCTCTATCTCAGTGACGATGTGATGATCCGCGAGCGGATACAGGTAACCCAGGAGAATTTTGATGAATTCAAAACGGAGGAGATGAAGGTTGACCAGGCCGGTAATCTCTATATTGTACAGGAGCATAAGAAGCCGCTTACCACTATTCCCTTTGTCAAGAACAACGAATTTGATTACTCCTGGCTGGTCTGGTTCAGCGGAAAGTATGCCGATCAGCTGGTGTGGATCATCTTTGTACTGGCCGTCATTTTTATTGTAACCGCGGTATCCAACGGAGCCAATATAACTGATGGACTCGACGGACTTACCACGGGATCGGCGGCCATAATCGGGATCACATTGGGAGTGCTGGCCTGGTTGTCGGGAAACGCCATCTACTCCAATTATTTGAACATCATGCATATTCCCAATGCCGGCGAGCTTGTGGTTTTCGCCGGTGCCTTTATCGGTGCCACGGTCGGATTTCTCTGGTATAATTCGTATCCGGCACAGGTATTTATGGGCGATACGGGGAGCCTGGCCCTGGGAGGGGTTATCGCAGTATTTGCGGTGGTCATCCGGAAAGAACTCTTAATCCCTGTTCTTTGCGGGGTATTTCTGGTGGAGAGCCTCTCGGTGATCCTTCAGGTGGGATGGTTCAAAAGAACCAAACATAAATTCGGGGAAGGACGACGGTTGTTTTTAATGGCTCCCATACATCATCACTACCAGATGAAAGGATTCCCGGAACCCAAGATTGTGACCCGGTTCTGGATTGTGGGAATCATGTTGGCGGTGATATCTATTGTAACCCTGAAGATGAGATAATAAAATAAAACGAACCCTATGGAAAACAGAGAACGGATAGTCATCCTTGGTGCAGGTGAAAGTGGGACGGGAGCAGCCATTCTGGCCCGAACAAAAGGAATGGATGTTTTTGTTTCGGATGCCGGAAAGATTAAGCCTTTCTACCGGGAGATGCTGGACGAGTACCAGGTGATCTATGAATCGGGCGGTCATACCGAGCGTCTGATCACCTCTGCCACGGAGGTGATCAAAAGCCCTGGAATCCCCGAAAGCGCTCCCATTATCAAATTGCTGCGAAAGAAAGAGATCCCGATCATTTCTGAAATTGAGTTTGCCGGGCGCTATACCAATGCAAAAACGATATGCATAACAGGCAGTAACGGCAAAACAACGACAACCTCATTGATCCACCATATGATGCGAAAGGCCGGCCTGAATGTAGGAATGGCGGGTAACGTGGGACGGAGTTTCGCTTTCCTGGTGGCCACAGAGGCATATGATTACTACGTATTGGAACTGAGCAGCTTTCAGCTGGACGGAATGTATCAGTTCAAGGCAGACATAGCCATTTTACTCAATATCACCCCCGATCACCTGGACCGCTACGATTATAATTTTCAGAACTATGTGGACTCAAAGTTCCGGGTTGCGCAGAACCTGACCGAGGAGGAGTACTTTGTGTTTTGTTCCGACGATGAAATTACGATCAAAGAGCTGGAAAAGATAGTGACCCGGGCAGAGCAACTCCCTTTTGCCTATCAGAAAAAGCCCTATGATGTGGCCTGGGTAGAGAAGGAGGAAGAGCTTCGTATCGAGTTTGATGATGTGGATTTCAGCTTGTCAGTTCAGGAACTGTCTCTGAAGGGAAGACACAACACCTATAATAGTATGGCTGCCGGTATCGCCGGCAATGTCCTGAAGATCCGCAATGATGTGATCCGGGAGGCCCTGATGGATTTCCAGGGAGTGGAGCACCGGCTGGAAAACGTCATGAAAGTTCATGGGATCAACTTTATCAATGATTCCAAGGCCACCAATGTAAACTCTACCTGGTATGCCTTGGAGAGCGTAAAAGGAACCACGGTATGGATTGTGGGGGGAGTGGATAAGGGCAATGATTACAGCGAGCTTTACAACCTGGTGGAGAATAAGGTGAAAGCCATTGTCTGTCTGGGAAAGGACAACGAACGAGTAATCCAGGCTTTCAGAAAAAAGGTGGAATCCATTGTGGAGACCCGGAGTATGGAGGAAGCTGTAAAAGCCGCCTACTACCTGGCCAGGGACGGGGAGACTGTGCTACTCTCACCAGCCTGTGCCAGTTTCGATTTGTTTGAGAGTTTCGAGGACCGGGGACGGCAGTTTAAGGAAGCAGTCAGGGCACTCTGATAAACCTGGGTGATGAAGATCAGAAGGTATATAAAAGGTGACAGGATTATCTGGATCGTGGTATTGATCCTCCTGGTAATTTCCCTCTTATCGGTGTACAGTTCAACCGGGTCGCTGGCATACCAGCACCGGTCGGGGAATACCTTCTTTTACCTTTTCCGGCAACTTAAGTTCATCCTGCTGGGTGTGCTGATTATATTCTTTGTTCACCTGGTTCCCTACCGCATATTCAGCCGGGTATCGGTCTTTGCGCTCTACTTCACCATTCCTTTGCTGATCCTGACACTGATAGCCGGAACCAATTACAATGAGGCCACCCGCTGGCTGCAAATACCGGGGACCGGACTCACCATTCAGCCTTCCGATTTCGCCAAGATCGCCCTGGTGATGTATGTGGCTAAGATACTCTCGGTGAATCAGAATAATATAAAAGATTTCAAAGGAGTCTTCGGAAAGATATCCCTGGCCATTACAGGAACCTGTGTTTTGATCCTGCCGGCTAACTTTTCTACGGCTGCGATTGTTTTTATAACTGCTATCAGCCTGATGTTCGTGGGGCGAATTCCCTTCAGGTACCTGTTTCTGATGATTTTCACAGGGGTCTTTGCCCTTTCTGTCTTTATCGGGGGATCGCTTCTGTTTGACCGGGATGGACGGTTATCCACCTGGAAGAACCGGATTGAGAATTTTGTGGATGGCGAGGGAGACAATTACCAGGCCGATCAGGCCAAGGTGGCTATTGTACAGGGTGGGCTCTTCGGGAAGGGGCCCGGCAACAGCACCCAGAGAAATCTTCTGCCCCATCCCTACTCCGATTTTATCTATGCCATTATCATTGAAGAGTATGGAACCCTGATCGGAGGGATCCTGGTGATTGCACTATATCTCTGGTTGTTTTTCAGGGCCGGAATGATTATCCGCCGGAGCAAGAGCACCTATGGAGCCTTCCTGGCCTTTGGCCTCTCCATGGGGCTGGTCCTGCAGGCCTTTGTGAATATGGCGGTGGCGGTGGGACTGGTGCCGGTTACCGGCCAGACCCTGCCGCTGGTCAGTATGGGTGGTTCATCCATCTTCTTTACCAGTATGGCCACCGGGATGATCCTTTCGGTGAGCTGGGGTACCAGGGAGCAGTCCGGGGCGACAGGCGAAGGAGGGGAAGAACCCGCTTCTGAAAGAGATTCAGGGCCCTTAGCCGGCGAGGCTGCCCCGGCCGGAGCAAGGCCGGAAAAGAAGGATTATACACGGACCGAATTTGAAGCAGATGCATAAGAAACCTTCATATCGCATACTGATCGGAGGGGGTGGAACCGGCGGGCATGTCTTCCCGGCCATCGCTATCGCCGATGCACTGAAGGAGCAGGATCCGCACCTGGAGTTTCTGTTTGTGGGAGCCCTGGGAAAACTGGAGATGGAGAAGGTGCCCGAGGCAGGCTATCCCATTGAGGGTTTGCCGGTGGCCGGATTCCAACGCAGGCTTACCCTAAAAAACATCACCTTCTTCTATAAACTTCTGGCCAGTATGCTCCGGTCGCGAAGGATCATTTCAAGATTTTCCCCTGATCTGGCCATCGGTGTGGGAGGATATGCAAGCGGACCCATTCTGAAGGCTGCAGCCAGAAAAGGAGTGCCCCTGGTGATCCAGGAACAGAATTCACTGGCTGGTGTGACCAACCGCCTGCTTGGCCGTTCGGCCCGGACCATTTGTGTGGCCTATGAAAAAATGGAGCGCTACTTCCCTGCGGACCGGATCGTGATTACGGGAAATCCTGTACGCCGGAACCTGTTAGAACTCCGGGACCATCCGGAGAAGGCTTACCGGGAATTTGACCTGGAGAGGGGAAAGAAGGTTTGCCTGGTGCTGGGTGGCAGTCTGGGTGCCCGGACACTGAACCAGAGCTTTTTGGGTGGACTGGAGAAACTGGACCGGGACGACCTGGTGGTGATCTGGCAGTGCGGGAAGTTTTATCAGCAGGAGGTGGAGGAGAAGGTGAGGAAAAGCGGACAGAAGAATATCCGTGTCCTGCCGTTTATTTCACGAATGGACCTGGCTTACGGGGTGGCAGATGTTATTGTCTCCCGGGCCGGAGCCATTACCGTTTCCGAACTCTGTGTGGTGGGAAAACCGGCCATACTTGTTCCCTCACCCAATGTGGCCGAAGATCATCAGACACATAATGCCGAGGCACTGGTAAGCAGGAATGCGGCTCTGATGGTAGCCGATGCAGAGGCCGGGGAGAAGCTGGTGGATTGTTTGCTCAGGCTGATGGAGGATGAGGAGGAAAAGGAAAATTTATCTAATAACATCAAAGTACTTGGCATTGCCGATGCATCGCAAAGGATCGCAGCCGAGGTACAAAAAATACTAACTCAACCATGATCTGGACAAATCTCGATAATGTCTATTTTATTGGAGCGGGGGGCATCGGAATGAGTGCCCTGGCCCGCTATTTTGTGAGTCAGGGCAAGACTGTGGCCGGATATGACCGGGTCTCCACCACACTGACCGATGAGCTGGTACGTGAGGGAATTACAATCAGTTTCGAGGACCGTTCCCAGCTCATCCCTCCGGTATTCCGGGATCCGGAACACACCCTGGTCATTTACACACCGGCGGTTCCTGAAACCCATCAGCAATTAAATTATTTCCGGAAGGGAGGATTCCGGGTGATCAAACGCTCGGTGGCGCTGGGAGAGGTTTTTAATACAGGCAGGGGCGTTGGTGTGGCCGGAACGCACGGAAAGACCTCCATCTCCAGCATGCTGGCCCACATACTTCACAGCTCCACTCTGGGATGCAATGCTTTCCTGGGGGGGATCAGTAAAAACAGTTCCAGCAATCTCTATCTCGATCCGGCTTCCCGGGTAATTATTGCGGAGGCAGACGAATACGATCGTTCCTTCCTGACTCTGTACCCGGAGATTGCTGTGGTCTCCTCCATGGATGCGGACCACCTGGACATCTACCATTCCCCGGAGAATATGCGCAAAGGATTCGAATCCTATATATCGCAGATCAGGGAGAAGGGGAAGCTGATACTAAAGTACGGGCTTAACCCGGCCATACCCGATCATGTTAGCTCATTTACCTATTCGGTCGACCGGGCCGAGGCTGACTATCATGTGGAGAACCTTAGCATCGACGGACTGGATCACAGCTTTACTGTAATCACCCCGCGTTCCGTGATGCCTGGGATCAAACTGAAGATACCGGGGCTGCTGAATGTGGAGAATGCACTGGCAGCAGTGGCTGTGGCACATCAATTGGGCTTAACGCCCGATATTATTGCCCATGCCCTTCTGGATTACCAGGGTGTGCGGCGGAGATTCGATATACAGGTAAATAATCAGAGAAGGGTTTATATCGACGATTATGCGCATCATCCTGCTGAGATTACAGCTTTTTTGTCTTCGGTCAGGAGACTCTTTCCGGGTAAAAGGATTACGGGGATCTTCCAGCCACACCTTTTCACCCGGACCCGCGATTTTGCGGATGAATTTGCCCGCAGCCTGGAAATGCTCGATCAATTGATCCTGATGGAGATTTACCCGGCCAGGGAGGAACCGATCCCAGGGGTAGATGCGGGCATGCTGCTGGAACGGGTTCAGCTCGATGAAAAGGTGCTGATAGAAAGAGAGCAGCTTATGAGAGTGGTGAAAGAGAGGGATCCCGAGGTTCTGGTGAGCATGGGAGCGGGAGATATTAACCAGTTTGTAAAACCATTGCAAGAATGGTGCGCAAGAATATGATACGCAGGATCTTAAAAACAGGCACCTGGATAGGTATTGCTGCATGGTTTGTGGTGATCCTGGGATTTGTTGCCAGTGAAGCGGATCAGGTATTGTGTACCCGGATCGATGTGGTACTGTCCGATACGGTGAACAACCGCTTTGTGACCGAGACAGATATCAGGGACATGTTTCAGTCGGAAGGAATGGAGCTGCAGGGTTACCCGCTGAGCGGGATCAATACCAGGGAGCTTGAGAGCCTTCTGGAAAAGAACGCCTATATTAAACGTGCTGAGGTGAATACGGATGTGACGGGTCGAATGGAGATAAGGCTGGAGCAGAGAATCGCCCGGGTCCGCATTTTGCCCGAAGGCAGGGAAGGATTCTATCTCGATACAGAAGGAAAAGTACTCCCCCTGTCAAAGCAGTATGTGCCTCATATTATGCTGGTTTCCGGAAGCATTCAGCCTCCGGACAGGGAGGGGGAGCCGGGAAAACAACTGGATGAAATCCACCGCTTTTGTACCTATATCACGGAACATCCCTTCTGGAGCGAACAAATCGTGCAGATTTACGTGAATCGCAAGGGGGAATATGAGCTGATTCCCAGAGTCGGAGCCCACCAGATTCTAATGGGAAGCATGGAGCATTGGGACAGAAAACTGAGAAATCTGGAACTGCTTTATAAGCAGGGCCTCTCCATCTACGGGTGGAACAACTATCAGACCATTAATTTGAAATATACCAATCAAGTAATATGTACTAAACGTTAAGACTATGGCAACAAAAGACAAAATTGTAGCTGCGGTTGATATCGGTACAACCAAGATCGTTAGCCTGGTAGGCCGGTTGAATGAACAGGGCAAACTGGAAGTCCTGGGCATCAGTCAGACTCCTTCCAAGGGAGTCAAACGAGGGGTTGTATTGAATATCGAAGAGACCGTTAATGCAATTCAGACCACCTCCTCCGAGGCCAGTAAACAATCGGGGATTAAATTTAGTGAAGTGTTTGTGGGTATCGCCGGACAGCATATCAAATCTGTAAAGAACAGGGGATATATAAACCGCGACTCCTACGACGTGGAGATCACCAGGGACGATCTTCAAAATCTGATCGATGACATGCATAAGATCCCCGTGGATGTGGGTGAAGAGATTCTTCATGTTTTGCCGCAGAGTTATATCGTCGATAACGAGACCGGTGTGAAGAACCCTGTCGGAATGTTCGGGAAGCGGCTGGAGGCCAATTTCCATATTGTGATCGGTCAGATCTCCTCGGCAAGAAATATTGAGAAGTGTATCAACAGGGTCGGATTGGATGTGAAACAGCTGGTTCTCGAGCCCCTGGCTTCCAGTGCTGCGGTGCTCACCGAAGATGAAAAGGAGGCGGGTGTTGCTCTGGTGGATATTGGGGGTGGTACCACCGATGTGGCGGTTTACTATGATGATGTGATCCGCCATACAGCCGTCATTCCGTTTGGAGGGAATGTGATTACGCGTGATATCAAGGAGGGATGTGCCATTCTGCAGCGACAGGCAGAATCGCTGAAGGTCCAGTTCGGGTCGGCACTGGGCGATCTGGCCCAGGAGGATAAGGTAGTCACCATCCCGGGAATCTCCGGAAGGGAACCCAAGGAGATCAGTTTCCGGAGTCTGGCCTATATTATCCAGTCGCGTATGGAGGAGATCATTGATGCAGTCAGCTACGAGATTGAGAATTCTGGCTATATGGATAAGCTGAGTGCAGGGATTGTATTGACAGGGGGTGGCTCCATGCTGAAACATCTGAATCAGCTGGTGAAATTTAAAACAGGAATGGATGTGCGCATTGGATTTCCTGGTGAAATGATGGCAGCAAGCTCCTCCGAAGAGATCAATCAACCCATGTTTTCCACTTCGGTGGGTCTTCTTTTGAAAGGCCTGGAGTACTATGAGGAAAAGCCGGAAGAGATGAAGGTCAGCCAGCCTCTGGCCGGCGGGGAACCGGAAGCTGAGGAAATACCGGTTGAGGAAAGGAGGGTTAGGAAAGGGATGAAGAAAGGCAGGATCCTGGAAAACCTGAAAAACACCCTGAGTGATATATTTGACGAGACTGATGTGAAAATGTAGAAAATCCAAACTCATGGAAGATTTAATGAATTTTGACCTGCCACCTGAGCGGTCGTCCGTTATCAAGGTAATTGGCGTAGGAGGCGGCGGAAGCAACGCGGTGAACCATATGTTCAAGAAGGGGATCCGGGATGTCAATTTTGTGGTTTGCAATACAGATGCCCAGGCGCTGCATAACAGCCCGGTGGCTGTGAAACTGCAACTGGGAGATGCGCTGACCGAAGGGAGAGGTGCCGGCAGCAAATCTGAGATTGGAAGAGAAGCAGCCCTGGAGAGCATTGACAGGATCAGGGAGGTACTATCCAGTAATACCAACATGGTCTTTATTACCGCCGGTATGGGTGGAGGAACCGGCACCGGTGCGGCGCCCGTCATTGCCAGTGTAGCGAAAGAAATGGGAATACTGACTGTTGCCATAGTCACCATACCTTTCCGCTTTGAGGGTCCTGAGCGTATCAACCAGGCCATAGATGGAATCAATCTGCTGAAAGATCATGTGGATTCCCTGCTGGTGATTAATAATGAGAAGTTAAGAGAGATCTTTGGAAACCTTACGGTGAGCAAGTCTTTTGAACAGGCCGATGATGTGCTGGCTATCGCTGCCAAGGGGATCGCTGAGATCATTACAGTTCACGGGTATATCAACGTGGATTTTGCAGATGTTCAGACAGTAATGAGCAACAGTGGTGTGGCCATCATGGGTTCCGCCACTGCCAGAGGCGAAGAGAGGGCTCGTCTGGCCATTGAACAGGCTCTTACTTCACCTCTTTTGAACAACAACGATATCGAGGGGGCCAGGAGCGTATTGCTCAATATTACCTCGGGATCGGAGGAGATCACCATGGATGAGGTCAGTGAAATCACGGACTACGTGGTCAGTGCAACCTCCCGTGATACCACCCTGATCTGGGGAATCGGTAATGACGAATCTCTGGGAGAAGAGATCAGTGTAACTATCATCGCCACCGGTTTCCGGATGAATAGCATCCCGGAGCTTTATGTGGGGAGGAAACAGACACACAAGGTTCCCCTGCGTGATTCAGGCAGGAATGCCGGTTTGACAGAGGAACAATCCAACGTGATCCCCCGGCAGGGCTCCCTCTCTTTCGGAGTGAAGGACAAAGAGGATTCGGAGGAGTATATCCTGATGGATCAGTCTGATGAGACAGATCCCGGGGCCAGGGAAAAGAAGATGGCCGACCGGGTAAGGAGACTTCGCGAGACCCATGAGAAGCTCAGGGACAGGGGCTACCTCAGTGCTTCGGGCGATGATGAGATTGAGGAGCTGGAGAATGTGCCGGCCTATGTCCGCAAAAATATTCCTATCGACCATCAGAAGCACTCGGAGGAGAAGGAGGTTTCCCGCTATCGTCTTACCGACAACAAGGATGGAGAAGAGGGCCCCAAATTGCGCCCGGACAACTCCTACCTGCACGACAATGTCGATTGATGTACCCCGAAGGGATACGATGTCGCCGCTGCCGTCAGCTTCTTAAATAAACAGGGCTGTTCTTATGGACGAAGCCTAAGCCAGCCGCAGGGAAGCCTAAGCCAGCCGCAGGCTGGGTTCAGCGAGGAGATAACATATACGTAGCTAGTTGTAGAAGATCTCCAGCCGGTTGTCTTCTACCTTGGCCGCATCCACCAGTGCATTGTAAGCTTCATAATTGCTTCTGGATTCCAGGGCGTATTTTAGCCTGGCCTTTACAGCCGGATCATCTCCCACTGCCGCAGGATCTTCGCTGCGGTTGGTCACAGAAATAACAAATACACCGCTTTCACCCACCAGCGGATCAGAGATCTGGTCCAGAGGCAGGTACATGGAAGCTCCAACCACATAGGGCTCCAGCCCAACTCCCGCCACATAGGTATTGGCAAACTTGATCTGCGTGGCTTCACCGACGTTCACATTGTTTTCTGTTCCATACCGGGAGAGATCATTTACGCCGGCCAGTTGATCCTTCAGCAGCTCAACCAGTTTTTCGGCCTTTTTCTTCTTTTTGAGGGCCAGAGTCAGCTCTGCCCGCACACTCTCCAGTTTTGCATATCCCTCTTCTTTAGCTTCGGTTAGCACGGCAACAATGTATTTATCGTCGTTTTGGCTGAAGATGTTACTTACGCTGTTTACCTCCGAGGTATAAGCCCACTTGGTAATCCTGATGGGATCCTCTATTCCCGGAATAGTCGCCTGGTCCCTGGTAATGTTCGGAGCAAAGCGGGGGTCCAGACCGAATTCCCTGGCCTGCTCTGTGAATTTTTCCAGGTCGGTGGCCTTTCCCCTGAATTTCACGGCCCGGTTATAGTAATCCTGGTTGGTTTCGTCGCTGGCAAAAATATGTCTCACCACGGTGGCTAACTGGATTTTCCGGACGGGCCGGCTTTGATCTTCAATCTTGATGATATGAGTGCCAAACTGAGTTTCAGCAGTTATCACATCTCCTTTGTTGTTTTCAAAGCAGGCATCGTTAAAAGCCGTAACCATGTTCCCTTCGGTGAACCAACCCAGATCGCCACCAATGGCCCGGTTGCTTTCATCGGCGGAATATTCCAGGGCTATCTGGTTAAAGTTACCCCCATTTTCAATGACTGTCCTCAGGCTGTCGGCCAGGTCATTCATCAGCGGCCTGTTTCCTCCGTAGGCCTGAAGAGAGAGCAGGATATGCCTGGCCCTCACTGAATCGGGCCTCATTTCCGGATTAAACGCGCGGGCCAGCTTGAAGGATTCCTGATCACGATAGGGTCCCACAATGGTCGATTCATCTGCCTGGAACACCGAATCTCTGATCATCCCCGGTAACTCTTCGTAGGTATAGTACCTGGTGTCAAAAGGCTCATCCGAGGTTCCGTTTACATACCGGGGAATCTCATCACCGGATATCCTGCTGTACTCGGCCTTGGTTTGATTGGCCCAGTACAAGGCACTTTCCACATCCTTTTCGCTGGGCTTTACTTCAAAAACAACATATTGAAAGGTTCTGGAGGCATTCTGTTTGTATGATTCCCGGTGCTCCTTGTAGTATGCTTTCAGGTCCGCCTCAGTGATCGTAATGTCCTCGTCAGCAATTTCGGTGAATGGTTCCGAGATATAGGCAAAGTCAGTGCTTTTTGCAGTTTCAGTGATATAGTCTTTCAGATCAAGAGAAGAAGGTTGAAATCCCTTTCTTACCAGATTAAAATATTTCTGGTTCATCTTCTCCTCAACAATTTCATTCTCAATAAATAGCCAGCGTCTCTTCTCCTGTGCAAACTGTGGATTATCCAGGCTGTTGAAGTAGTTGGTCATTACGGCACGGTTTAGTTCCCCGGTTTCCGGATTGGTAAACATCTGGCGAATAATCGGATGAGGTTCGCTGAGTGCGGGATTGCCGTTTAAAGCCATGGACTGATCTCCGGTTACCATGGTCTTAAGCTCATCGGCACTGACGTAGAGTCCCAGATTTTCATAGGAGCGCTCCATGATGGTTTCTCTGATAAGCCTTCTCCAGGTTTCCTGCTGGATCTGCTTTTCAAGTTCTGCATCCAGGGACTGTCCGCCTGCATTAAGCTCATAGAATTCCCGCAGGGCTTTTTCCCGGTTCATGTAGTCGGTCACACCCACCCCTTTTCCATTGATCTCTGCAACGGATTTCTTCCCTATGGTGCTTGATCCTGATCCCATCATATCCCCCAGGATAAATGCAAACAGGGCAAGTCCGATTACGACGGCTACAAGCAGTCCCGCTTTGTTTCTGATATTCTGTAATGTTGCCATTTATATATAACTGTTTAACTGATTCTCCTAATTTTTTAAGGGTACGAATATAGTAATAATTAGAGGTTTAATGCACATAGAATGGATGAAAATTGCGGATTCAGGAACGGATCACCTTTAACTCTGCTTCTTCGATGCGGTTAGAACTGACATCTGTGATGGTTATCAGGAAATTATCCACCTGAAGGGCAGTCTCCTTTTCGGGGATACTCTCCAGGTGGTAGATAATGTATCCTGCCAGGGTATCATACTCATCCGAGACCGGAATGCCCAGGAAGTACTTTTCGTTCAGGTAATCAATCTCATGCCGGCCGGAAAGCAGCAAATGATTATTTCCAAGTTCTTTTTCAACCAGGTCGATGGTGTCATGTTCATCCTCTATCTCTCCAAATATCTCTTCAATGATATCTTCGGTGGTGATCAGCCCGGAGGTGCCCCCAAACTCATCCACTACCAGGGCTATGCTTTTACCCTCCTTGATAAACCGGGTCAGTAACTTGTTAACCGGCAGTGTTTCCGGAACAATGTGAATGGGTTTGAGGAGAGATTTGATCTTTTCCGGCTTTCTGAAAAGATCTTTGGAGTTCACATAGCCGATCACATTGTCAATGGTGTCGCTGTAAATAAGAATTCTGCTTAAACCTGTTTCAATAAAACGTTCGGCCAGGTCGTCCAGTGGAGCATTTGTTTCCAGGGCAATCATCTCGGTTCTCGGAATCATACATTCCCGGACTTTCAGTCCGGAGAACTCCAGGGCATTTTTAAATATCCTCAGATCCTCCGTCTCTTCACCAGTGGTGGTTTGTTGTGGTTTTACAGTGGTAAGGAAGTGGTCCAGGTCCACCTTTCCAAACACCGGTTTTGCCGCTTTTGCATCGGGTTTGATCCGGAGCAGGTATTTCATGGTAAAGTTGGAGAGCCCGATGGTGAGAATGGTTACGGGATAAAGCAGCGCATAGAACAGCAGGATGGGAGGGCTCAGTATACGCAGCGAATTATTGGGATTTATCCGGAACAGGGCCTTGGGCAGAAATTCTGCAGTAAGTAAAATGATCAGGGTGGAGATCAGGGTTTGTATCAGCAGCACAGCTGCATCGGCCTGCTCTCCCACAAGGTCCCGTATAGGCTCTTCCAGCAGCATGGCAAAGGCGATCCCGTAAATAACCAGAGCAATATTATTACCCACCAGCATAGTGGCAATGAACCGGGAGGGGTGCTTGATAAAGTAACTGACCAGACCAGCAAAGGCTTTCTTCTGCTTCCGGTCGATCTCAATCCTTAATTTATTGGAGGATACGAAGGCGATTTCCATTCCCGAAAAAAAGGCCGAGAACAGAATGGATATTAGTATGAGGGTGATCAGATTCAGAAAGTTCATGGCTTAGCGGCGTGTGATTCTCGAACGTCTTCGCATAAAATACATGACAAAAGCCAGAAAGGAGAAGAGGAAATAGTACCAGCTTTCCTTTATGCCCGATTCCAGCAGCAAATCCACAGCCATAAAAAGCATCAGTCCACCGAGGACGAACCAGACCACTTCGAAAAAACCGGATATACTACTCTTCATCCTGAACATTTATGGTTCCACTTGAACCCAGTAACTGCCAGTTGGACAGGTTCTGGTGTGATCTGAATCCATTTTTTCCGTACAGGATATTGTCTTCACTATGTACCCTGGTATAAGAATCGGAATAGATCAACTCTTCGCTTTCGTCCCAGAAAAGCTCATCGGTATAGAGGGCGTCCCCGGTTTCAAATTGCTGTGCGACCACATTTCCCGTGGCATGCCAGAGCCTTTCCTCCATGTAGTAAATGGTATAGTCGGCCCTGATTTCCGATTCTATCTTTGCCGAGTCGTCATAGAAGTAGACCTCCAGGCCTTTCTCAAACTCCATATAGGGACGTTCGGCATTGGGGTATCGTTTATAGAGGGGTGCCAGGATCTGGACTTCTACCCTGGCAGAATCGCTGTAGATTACCCTGATGTTCTTTCCCTGAAGGGTAGGCGCTTCGGTCTCATCGGTAAGCAGGTTGATCCGTTCAATATCATTCTCACATGCAACCAGCCACAGGAGCGGGAAGAGCAGAAGAGCAGCACGAATATGAGAGCCGGTTCGCATAACTGCAAAGATAGGGAAAAAAAAAAGGCCATCCTGACGGAGATGGCCTTTCCAAATGATCTTTTCCGGTATTATTTTCTGGACCGGACGGTCGTGTATTCATTGATGCATCCTTTCACCTGGTAGGAGTCGCCATCTTTGATATCCCTGAAAAAAACCTCCTCATGATTGGGATACTGGGACGCATAATCGTTCAGTTTCTTGTTGGCATCGTCCGCCACACTCGGATCCACAGATTTGGCTTTGGCATACTTGTCGGCGGCCACCCAGAATGCGGTCCGCTTCTCAAAATCATCACCCAGGTTATCCCTGGAGGCGATCATGGCATCACCAAGGGCGATATAAGCTTTCCCGTATTCGCTATTATAGGCGATGGCTTCACGGGCATAGCTGATGGCATCGCAATAGTCTTTGTTGGCCAGGCTTACAATGGTAAGTTTGTAGAACCATTCGGCCCGGGTATCATTATCAATATTCTCTCCAATTACAGCCATCTTCAGGTAGTTGGCAGCTTTTTCGAAGTCATTTTTAGCGATCAGCAGGATGCCCAGCTGGTGGGCCGATTCCGGGCCCGGATTGATCCGGTACATTTGTTCCGATGCAGCCACGTAAAGGTCGGCCCTGTCGCAACCTGCCGAATTATAGAACCTGATTACATTATCCAGGAATGCAGGATCACTCTTTTTGGCCTCAAACTGAGGTTCAAAATAGCCGTTAAGGGCATCGCAGGTGAGCAGGCCGCTCTGGATCATGTTATCATCAATGGCCTGCTTAGCCCTTGGCCAGCGGGAGCTCTTATCCAGCAAGGCATCTACAATATCGGTGACCATGAAATAGTCTTCAATCACCTGGTTGTCATCGATCCTGCCTTTCTGGTTCAGGGTAATACTGGCCGAGATAAAAGTAACTATGGTAGGATCCCGGGTTTTATTTTTCTCCAGCTCGATGCTCCGCTTCAGGTCATTGTAACCCTGGTTGACTGCTTCGGTGTTTACGGATCCGTCTGCTCCGAGCCTCCGGTAGCGCAGGATGTCAATTCCCTTTCTTCCCAGAATATTGCCTTCTCCCCCGAAATACTCCATCCGCCGGTCGTAGATCAGAAGCAGGGTGTCGATCAGCTCCTCGGTACGTGCGGGCACAGAAGACGCTCCGATAAATGTCCGATACATAGTGATTCCCTCCACATACATACGCTCACTGGAGGCCGGGCATTCGTCAAACACTTTCCGCCAGGGCTGAATGGCATCTTTATAGTTGCTGTGTTTGAAAAATTCCCGGTAGAGCGACAGGTTCTTGATACAATTAATACTGTCCTGGCCTTTACCATATTTCGACCCGTCCTCAACTCCCTTCTGTGAAACAGCAGGCAGGGCAAACACAAGAGCCATTGTTGTTAATAGGATGGTTTTGAGGGCTTTCATTTTCATACAGTTCAATTATACGGTATACGGATTTAATCAAATCTCCTTTTTCTAAACCACAAGTCATGTAAAGTTACATTAAATGTAATAATTCCATAATTTTCTTTCACTAAATTATACTCGGTAGTACCTCTGGTGCCCAGAGTGAAAGCCACATTTAGGCTTGACCGGAGAGTTTTTACCGGTAATCCTACTCCAAAAGTTATGCCATAGTCCTGCAGCTGCTGTTCATTCACCATAAGGTAGGAGTTGGAGTAATACCCTCCCAGCCTGTAGCTCATCAGTTTATGATAGCCTCTGATGGCCTCCACGTCGGGGGTATACTCTGCCCCGAAATGCATGGAGGTGGCCCTGGTTGTGCTGTAGTTCTCGCCCGACATGGATCCGCTCCAGTCCTGGATATAATAGTCGCCGGTGATCGTCAGTTTGTCGGGTATCCCAAACGCAATTCCCACTCCCATTTTCTGTGGTATACTCAGTGTGTTATAGGCGGTATCCTCGCCCAGGATATAGACCGGGTCAATCTGTACCGAATCATTGATCCAGACGGGATCATCCGGGTAAAATTCGTTATGGATCAGATATTCGTTTGCAATCTCCGTGCCTGCTTTGAAATCATAGATCCCTCCCACGGTGAAGAAGAACTTGTATCCAAATACCTCCCTGTATTGAAGACCCAGGGTGAATACGGGTTTTCGCAGGTTCAGGTTCTCGGTGGAGGTCACATCCGAGTAGCTGGAGTTCATCGGAAAATTAACGGCTCTTTCACGGGTTAATTTGCCCATCAGGTAGTTCATGGTTACCCCCAGGGAGAGGCGATCCAGCAGTTTGACCGAAGTCCCCATGTAAAAGTTTATGATTCCCCCTTCTCCCTCGAAGTAAGTGTCCATGGCCAGGCCATGGGTAAAGTCATCATACTCCTGTTTAATGTTGTAGCCAACGCTGCTGTAGGGAACAATTCCGGCTGAAAATCCCAGGTACTTGCCCATGGAGGAGGCAAATGCCACATGGTGCAGGTTCATATTCCACCAGCTATTGGAGTAATTCCGGGTCTCATACTGGTTGTGAAATGAATTGGCTCCGAAGTCAAAATAGACCGAAGTGCTGTCAAGTGCAGCAAAAGAGGCCGGGTTCAGGAAGTTGATCCTGTTGCCTTCATGCATGGCCAGTCCGCTTCCTCCCATGGCCTGGTTCTGAGCCACGCCATGCCTGGCAAGATCGCCCAGGGCAAAGCGTGTATAGGGCGAATAAGTATTAAACTGGCTAAAAAGCGGAGTGGAAATAATCAGGGCGAATCCTAAACTGACTAAAAATGAACTATATCTCTCTTTCTGCATTGTGTTCCAATATTCTGTTAAGTCCGATCAGGTTCAGATTTGGGTCCACAAATATGCTACTTTTTAACTTTCCAACAAAGTATTTTGCATCGCCCCCGGTTAAAACAACCTGTAATTTAGGATATTTCTCGCTGAGAGCCCCAATAAAACCATCCATTTCGAACAGTAAACCGTTTATAACTCCCGACTGAATGGCCTCACGAGTAGTGCTTCCCACCAGGCCCGGCACCTTATCGGGCCGTTCCAGCTGTGGCAGGCGATTGGTGAATTTATGCAGGGATTTAAACCGTATATCCACGCCCTGGGAGATGTTTCCCCCCAGAAACTCGCCCCTGGAAGTCACTATATCATAGGTAATAGCCGTGCCGGCATCTATGACCAGAACGTTTTTTCCGGGGTAAATCGTATATGCTCCAACGGCAGCTGCAATACGATCATATCCCAGGGTCTCTGTAGTGACATACCTGTTGATAAGCGGAAGGGGGGTGGAATGGTTCAGTTCGATGCAGGGTTCATAGAGGTTGCTCAGGTAATCGATGATCTCCCTGGAGTAATTGACCACCGAGGAGATTATGGCTCCTTTCAGTCCGCCGTACCGCAAATGAAAGTAGGAGATCTCCCGGCTGGTGATTTTTTCATAGCTGGCCGCTTCGACCACCCCTTTATGGTCGCATACGGCAATCTTCCCACAGGTGTTTCCAAGGTCAAGTACCAGGTTCATCTCTTATATCAGTTACTCAGTCTCTCCAAAATCTGACAGGCTTCACCCACACTGTTCACAGCTTCGCTTCTCAGGCTTAGTTTTTCCTGGTCTTCCCGCATTCTGAAGATCCCCGGATTGGCCTGTATATTCCTGATCACTTCTTTAAATTTCCCGGAGCGATAAAAGGGCGATTCAGGATTACTTACAAAATACGTGATCAGAACGTTCTTTTTCAATACTATTTTTTCAACACCCGTGCGTTGTGCCAGCCAGCGGAGCTTTACGACCTTGAGCAATTCTTCAGAAGATGCGGGGAGGGCGCCGAAGCGGTCCAGGAGCATCTCCCTGAAGGACTCCAGCCCCTGTTCATCGGTGATGGCATCCAGGTTCCTGTAGAGTTCCACCCGCTCGCTGATGTTGGAAACATAACGATCCGGGAAAAGCAGTTCCAGGTCCGTATCGATATGGCAGTCAGTTAGAAACAGGGTGTCTTCCTGTTTGCTTTCAGCCGCTTGCTCATAGAGTCCGCTGAACTCGGTCTCTTTCAGTTCGGTGATGGCTTCGTTGAGAATCCGGTTATAGGTGTCAAACCCCATATCGGCAATAAAACCGCTTTGTTCAGCTCCCAGCAGGTTGCCTGCCCCCCGGATGTCCAGGTCCTGCAAGGCGATGTTAAACCCGCTTCCCAGCGTGGAAAACTCTTCAACAGCCTTTAGCCTTCTCCGGGCTTCCTGCGACAGAATGGTTAAGGGCGGGGCAAAAATATAGCAAAAGGCCTTTTTGTTTGAACGCCCTACACGGCCCCGGAGCTGATGCAGATCACTCAATCCGAAGTTTTGACCGTTGTTGATAATTATTGTATTGGCATTGGGGATATCCAGGCCCGATTCCACAATGGTAGTGGCAATGAGTACATCGTATTCCCCCTGCATAAAATCAAGCATCAGCGATTCCAGCTTTCTTCCTTCCATCTGACCATGGGCGACCACCGAGCGGATTCCGGGGACCACCCGGTTGACGATCTCCTGGATCTCCATGATATTCTGCACCCTGTTATGAATAAAGAAGACCTGTCCTCCCCGGCTTACTTCATATTCAATAGCCTCTCTGATAATCTCCTCGTTAAAGGAATGTAATTCGGTGATAATGGGATGCCGGTTAGGCGGGGGGGTATTGATGATGGAGAGGTCCCTTGAGCCCATCAGCGAGAACTGCAGGGTTCTTGGAATGGGAGTGGCCGTCAGGGTGAGGGTATCCACATTCAGTTTCAGCTGCTTCAGCTTCTCCTTGACGCTCACTCCGAATTTCTGCTCCTCATCGATAATCAGCAGCCCCAGGTCCCTGAACCCGATCTCCTTACCCACTAGCTTATGGGTTCCGATGATGATATCGATCTTTCCTTCCTTCAGCTTTGTTATAATTTTTCGCTGATCGGCCTGACTGCGGAAACGGCTCAGGTAATCCACCGTACACGGGAGCCCTTTGAGGCGATCCCGGAAGGTATTGTGATGCTGGAAGGCCAGGATGGTGGTGGGGACCAGTACCGCCACCTGCTTGCTGTCGGCAACGGCCTTGAAGGCTGCCCGGATAGCCACTTCGGTCTTCCCGAATCCCACATCACCGCACACCAGCCGGTCCATGGGGAATTTCGCTTCCATGCCGGCTTTAACCTCTTCGGTAGCTTTAAGCTGGTCGTGGGTGTCCTCGTAGATAAAGGAGGATTCCAGCTCCTGTTGCAGGTAGGTGTCGGCCGAAAAGGCAAAGCCCTGCTGTTCCTTTCTTTTGGCATAGAGCAGGATCAGTTCCCGGGCAATGTCCTGCACCTTCTTTTTGGTGTTGCTCTTCAGTTTCTGCCAGGCCCCGGTCCCCAGCTTATAGATTTTCGGAGGACCCGTATCCTTTCCTTTGTATTTGCTGATTCGATGCAGGGAGTGGATATTTACAAAGAGTACATCCTTGTCCTTATAGACCAGTTTGATGGCCTCCTGCATCTTTCCGTTTACATCAATCTTTTCGAGTCCCCCGAAGATACCGATCCCGTGATCCACATGCACGACGTAGTCGCCGGGATTAAGGCCGATCAGCTCCTTGACCGAAACCGATTCCTTCTTGCTGAAGCGGTCGTGGAACCTGAATTTGTGATAGCGTTCAAAAATCTGGTGGTCGGTGTAGTAGGAGAGCTTGAGATCATAATCTGTAAACCCTTCGTGGAGCGTTTTTGACAGGGTCTGGTACTGCAGTTCCGGGTCTGTTTCCTCAAAGATGGCCCGCAATCGCTCCAGCTGCTTCTCATTATCGGAAAGGAGGTAGCTGCTGATCCCTGAGGCCGTCTGCTCTTTCATGGTGGAAGCCAGCAGATCGAAGTTTTTGTTAAATGCCGGTTGAGGAGCCGTATTAAAACGCCAGGAGCGTTCTTCATCCTGATTCAGGTGAACCCCGAAAACCACCTGGCTGAAGCGCTTCATCTGCTCGCCGATTCTGGTTCCGGGAATCAGGAAAAGTTCCTTGTGGATCGGTTTTTCCTCCTCTGTGTGAAAGTCGGTTTTGTCGTACAGGGACTGTACCTGCCCGGTGATGAGTCCGGGGTTATCCAGCCAGAGGATGGTCCCCGAGGGGATATAGTCCAGAAAAGAGATCCGCTCAGTGCCCAACTCGTGTTCCCACTGGATATTGGGAATGATATTCACCTTTTTTACCGTTTCAAGCGAACGTTGGGTGTCGGTATCGAAGGTCCGGATGGAGTCCACCTCCTCATCGAAAAAGTCGATGCGGCAGGGATGGGATGATGCGTAGGAAAACACGTCCACGATCCCTCCCCGGATGGAATACTGTCCGGGTTCGTACACAAAATCGACCAGTTGGAAGTCATAGGTCCGCAGAATTTCCTCCAGGAATTCCCGGTCAATTTTCTCCCCCTTTTTTAGTTCGAGGGTGGTTTCCCCCAGTTGTTTTTTGGTCACCACCGATTCCACCAGCGCCTCTGCATAAGTAATAATGAAGCTGGCCACCCTTCGCTCCGAGAGTCTTCGCAGGGTTTGTGTCCGGGTGATAATGTTGGCTTCATCGGTCTGCTGATACTGAACAGAGCGCCTGTAGGAGGAAGGGAAAAAGAGAGTTCGGTCGGGGCTTCCTTCCAGTGTCACCAGGTCGGTATAGAAAAATGCAGCTTCCTCCTTGTCGTTGAAGATGACCAGGTGGGAGCCTTTCAGTTCGTTCAGGCAAGCCTGTATCAGTGCCGAGCGTGCCGACCCCGCCAGTCCTTCCAGGTACTGAACCGGTAGCTTCTCCTCTTTGAGCGACGCACTGAGTTCAGTGAAAAGCGGATGCTTTGAATAAGGATTGCGGATCATAATTTAAAACAGCGCAAACTTACTTATTTTCCGCTTAGGTAGGAGGGCTGCGATCCATCCAGGAAATCCTCCCGCACGGGGCTGAACACATCCAGGACTGTGCCAGCTTCCAGACACAGCGCACCGTGGACCAGGTTGGGAGCAATATAGAGGCCATCCCCTGCCTCAATCACCTGCTTTTCTCCATCGATGAAAAATTCAAATTTCCCGCTGTGGCAAAAGGTGGTCTGGGTGTGAAAGTGGGCATGCTGCGCTGCGACGGCTCCCTTTTCAAACCGGACCTTAACCATCATGATCTGATTGTCCCATCCCAGAATCTGCCGGGAAAGTCCGGGCCCGAGTGGTTCCCACTCCCCGCTCCGGCCCGGGATCATAGTTTTACTGGCTCTGTTCATTCCATTCATTTTAGTTTACAGGAGTAAAAGTAAGGATAATACTGGATGAGACCTGCTTTTCTCCACGGGATCCCGAGGGATTAAAACAAACCCTTGCTTCTGGTATTTTCCGTAAAATCATCCGATCGTTCAATCCGCTTATTCTTCCGTCCGGAAGAGAAGGTGTATTTGAATTTTATCCATATGGGAATCAGAGACATTTGAATATTGCCTTCGGAATATTCGCTGTAAGCTCTCATGCTGGTCTCAGAGCCCTGGAAGGTAAATGTTTTACGGAAGGGGACAGCACTGCTCAGCCCTATTATGTACTTGTCTTTAAACGTTTTTTCAAGTGAAATAAAATAGAGCATATCATCAAAGGAGTTCCCCTGGATGCTGACCCTGGCACTATTATATTTAAACATGGTACTTAAAACAAAATCTTTCCGGAAGAGGGCAGAGAGGGAGAATCCTGACTCCAGCACCATTTTTTTCTGATCCTCTATACCATGCTCACGGGCCAATTGGTTTCCCCTGGAAAATGCCGCATAGACTTTCATAAACGGATTGAAGGAAACATTTTTCAAGGGCTTCAGACTCCCCAGGAATTTAATTCCGGCCTGGTCAATGCGGCCCAGATTTTGCATGCTGTACCTGGTATGTGTCTCATTTGAAACCCTCGCCAGGTATTCCATTCGATTCTCTGAGCGACTATAAAAGCTGGCCATGGAGAGGTAATTGTTGTTTAACAGGATGGAGTAATCCAGGGAAAGCTCCTGGTATGTTTCCGGTGCCAGTTCAGGGTTTCCCTGCATTGAACTGTAGGGATCAAGGACTTTGATATTTGAATTCAGTTACGTAATGGAGGGTCTTTCCAGAGTTTTTTGATACGATATCCCCAGAGTGCTTTTAGTGGTCAACTCAAATTTGGCAGAAAAGCGGGGCAAGAGGCCCAGGTGCTGTATGGATTGTGAATCCGGAAGATCCTGAACGGCATGTTCTGTCCTTAGTCCTCCATTCAGGTGAATTTTTTCCCTGTTCCAGGCCAGGGAAGCATATCCTGCCGAGATCAGTTCGCGGAATTGAAAGGTATTCCAGTCCGCATCGCTCATCTCCTGACTCATCTCCCTGATTCATGCTTTTAGCATCAGTCCCTCGGTCAGGGCTAACTGAAGATTTATTCGTGTGCTGAATGAACGATGTATGGGATGGGAATTGCTCCATAGTGTTTCCCCGTTTTCCTCACCCAGAAAGCTGTTATTTTCTCCCCTGTAATGGTAATAGTTCAAATCCACCGAAAAATCGCTGTCCGGTTTGCGAAACAGGTGCTTGTAATAGGCGGTCCCGTAGGCCGTCAGGTTCCGGTCTCTGTCATCCTGCCTGGCGGTCCAGCTGTTCATCAGGGATTCTCCCTGGTACTCCATCAAACTTACGGATCCGTCAAACTCACTGGAGTAGGGATTCAGGAATCCGTATACAGATATCTTATTCCGTTTGTCCTGAAGAATGTCCAGGCCATAGTGGATTTTGTGGGACCAGTATTCCTGGTTTTTTTTTGTGGAGCGGGCAATCAGGATATTCTGATCCGGAAGGGTGATGTTCCTGTTGTTTTTTCCCTTAATATCAAAATAACTGAGTTCTCCGCTATAGGAGGCATAGATGTTTACCTTCTTCAAGGAGAGATTGAAGTTTGCCGAAGGAAAGGCATAAATCTCATTTTGCCGGACGGGAATCTCGCTGTAGAGGTGGCCACTGATGCCACGTCTTTCTTCGTCCTTCAAAATGACATGGATCACCCCCGAAACGCCGGATCTGAATTCAGCACCAGGCTGGTTCCTGATTTCTATTTTATCGATCCTTGCCGGATCCAGTTGATTCAGGAAATTTCCATCCCGCTCCTTCCCGTTGACCAGGATCAGGATCCTGTTATTGCCTTCCAGGGAGATATTATGAAAAAGGTCTACCTGGATGCCTGGAATGTATTTTAAAAGATCCACAGCCGTGCTGGAAACCTTTTCCATTTGCTTATATACATAGTAGGTGGTTTTGTCGGCCTCCTGCCTGGCTTTGATTCGCTCGCCGATGATGCTTGCTTCAGCAAGCTCGATTCGCTCTTCAGAAAGCTGGATAGTTCCCAATTCGACAGAAGCTTTTTCCTGAAGCCGGATCTTTTCCAGACTGGTTTCAAATCATTGTTAATGAATCGACTAAACAAATAGACGAAAGCTTTTAAGACCTGTCAAATTATTGGGATACTCTGAAAGGAATTGTGACGGGTGACAAACGGGACTCCCCTTTCTGAGATAAAAAGCAAGGAGTTGTGACAAATGGCAAAGCCCTAAGAGGCCACTTCGCGGTATAGCTTGTCAAAGGCTTTGACCTTCTGGCGGAATACGGGAATCTTTTGATGGCAATCCTGAAGTGTAAGCTGGTAGCCCAGAGAATTTCCTTTTTTTGATACTACGGTCTTCAAGTTTACAATGAAGGCCCGGTGGTACCTGAAATAATGTGGAATGTCCCTGAACTGTTGTTCAATGTTGGTGATCGAATTCCGGATGGGTATTTTCCTGGCCGGCTTGCCGTTCCGGAGGCAGAACTCCACATAGTTGCCATCTGAGCTCACAAAAAGCAATTTACTGAGCTCAAAGCTAAGGGATTCTTTTTTCAGGGAAGAGCTTACATGGATCAGGGGCTCTGTGTTATCTTTATTTTCCTCCTCCAGGTCTATAAAAGAGGGACCGTCCCCGGTCAGCAGGTACCTGTAATTCGTTCCCGTAAAAAGGGCGAAGGGGAGGATTCCGATAAGAAAGGCTTATTTGCAAGAATCAAGGAAAGTCTGCAGGTTCCAGCGGCTCATCTCAGAGTGATCCTCCAGAACAAAACCAAGCAGGAAAAGGGTAATTCCCATGCCCAGTAGCACCAGGAAGATGAAAAAGAGTTCCCGGGCAAGGGTCCAGTGTTTCTTTTGGCCAAAGAACCGGGTCTTTTTTAAAAGGAGGATGAGCAATAAGGCGGTCAGAGATACGGTAAAGGCATAAACCAACATGCTTGAGCGGAAGTTGAACCAGCGGCTCTCCATGGCATTAAATGGCTGGTATAATACCATAAATACCGATAAAAAGAAGAACAGGATCAGTGTTCCCCACAGGGGTTGCCGGAGAATATAATTTTGGGGATATCTGGCCTTCAGGTTTATTTTACGCATTCCCTGCAAATATACAAGGTTTTTTTGTGAGCCTTTTCAGATCATACCCTGGCCCACCGTATAGACCAGGATCAGGCCGATAATTCCTACAATTCCGCCCACGATGGCCATGGGCAGCAGGTTGCGCCGGATCAGCAGGCCTTCCACTCCGGCCAGCCCCACCGTGGCACAGGCTGCAATTACATTGTGCACACAAATCATATTGCCCATGGCACCGCCGATGTTCTGCAGGCTTACGATCAGGATGGTGGAAAAGCCCAGCTGCTCGGCCACGGAAAACTGGAAGAGGGAAAAAAGCATATTGGAAACCGTATTGGATCCGGCCATAAAGGAGCCCAGTGCCCCGATGAAGGAGTCCACCAGCGGCCAGCTACCCTGGAAGATGCTGCTCATGGCAGCAGCCATGGCAATGGGCATGCCCGTGATCCCCTCCGGATTATTTCCCGACTGCATCATGATCCGGACCATAGGGACCGCGAAGATCAATGCGATCACCGGATTCTTGATTCTTCTCAGGGCCTCTGACCAGGCGGCCCCGATCTCTCTTCTTTTCATCCGGAAGAGGGGGATGCAAAGCAGGGAGACCAGGATAAATGGAAGGATACCAGGATTATACAGCGGATCAATCGTGCCGCTGACCGTGGTGCCAAACAGGCCGGTATAGGGAATATCTGCCGATTTCACCCATTCATAGAGAGGGAGGGTGCGAACCCTGGTGAGGACAAGCAAGAGGCCAATCAGCATATAAGGGATCCAGGCTTTTAGTATGGAACTTTTTGCGGCTTCAGGTTTTTCCATGCTGATGGTTCCTGTCCAGTTCTTTTCCCATTGCGACCTGTCGGGAAAATTCCAGGTGGTTTTAGGAACCAGGAAGCCAGCCCTGGTGGCCGGGATAAGGATCAGCAGTCCCAGCAATCCTCCCAGCAGGCTGGGGAACTCGGGTCCGAGCAACAGGGCCACGGCCACATAGGGCCCTACAAAACAGAAGCCGGCAAACAGGGCATAGGGCCAGATGGCCAGTCCGTCCCGGATGCTTCGTTTCTCTCCGAAGAAGCGGGTCATCATGACCACCATGATCAGCGGCAGCAGCAGTCCGGGAAGGGCATGCTGTAAGGCGGTCCACACTCCGATTTGTTGCATATACTCTGCATAACTCAGGCCCGATTGGGCGATGTACTCCTGTACGGAGGGGATGTCCAGCGAGGGCTGAATTCCCAACAGCGTGGGGGTGCCCACCGATCCAAAAGATACGGGAGTTACATTGGCGATCAGGGCCACCATAACGGCAGCCAGGGCCGGAAATCCCAGGGAGAGCAGCAGGGGCGCGGCCAGTGCAGCCGGAGTACCAAAGCCTGCAGATCCTTCAATAAAACCGCCAAAAAGCCAGGCAATAATAATGGCCTGCACTCTCTTGTCGGCAGAGATATTGGTAAATCCCCGGTTAATGGCCTTAATGGCACCGCTTTCGCGCAGGGTAAAGAGCAGTAGCAGCGCTCCGAAGACGATAAACAGGATCTTAAAGGCGATTACCACCCCGTTCAGCGAGGCAGCTGCGATCCAGTTCCCCGGTGTTTTCCAGATGAAAAGGGCCAGGAGGAGTGTAAGGATAAAGGCCAGGGGCATCGCCCTGGTGGCGGGCCAGCGAAAACCCACCATAAAAACAAATATAGCGAATATGGGCAGGGCGGCCAGCAGGGCCAGGATTCCGGCAGACATAGGACAGAGTTTTGTAAGAGAGATCAAAATATCCAAAAAAATCCAATAATTTTAAAGGGAGATGAATATTCTGATTGCACCCGATTCGTTTAAGGACTCGCTGAGCGCCATGGAGGTGGCTGTCGCCCTGGGCCGGGGGATCCAAAAGATTCTTCCGGATGCTTCCTGCGTCCTGCTTCCAATGGCAGATGGGGGCGAAGGAACCGTGGAGGCTCTGATCGATGCCACTAAAGGCAGGCGGGTTGAATTGAAGGTAATGGATCCTCTGATGAGGGAGATTGGCTCCTTTTACGGGATTACCGGGGATGGAAAGACCGCTGTCATTGAGATGGCCGCCGCCTCGGGCATTGAGCTTCTGAAGGCCGGTGAGCGGAATCCCTGGGTTACCTCCACCTATGGTACCGGACAGTTGATCGGGGATGCCCTGGATCATGGGGTGAAAAAAATTCTGTTGGGTATCGGGGGGAGTGCCACCAACGACGGAGGAGCCGGCATGGCCCAGGCACTCGGGGTAAGGTTCAGGGGGAAGTCCGGACTCCTGGATGTTCAGGGGGGAGGTGTACTCGGGGAGGTGGTCCGGATCGGAATGGAAGGACTGGATCCCAGGCTGGCTGAGGTGGAGATCGTGGCGGCCTGCGATGTGGATAATCCACTGACCGGTCCGAGGGGGGCTTCTTTCACCTATGGCCCGCAAAAAGGGGCCCATGAAGAGATGGCCGGCAAACTGGACCGGAATCTTTTTCATCTGGCAGAGTTGGTCAGGAATCAACTGGGCAAAGAAGTGGATCAGCTTCCCGGCGCGGGGGCGGCCGGCGGACTGGGAGCAGGTTTGATGGCTTTCCTGGGCGCACGACTGGTAGGGGGCTTTGATATGATTGCCGCTTTGGTCGGACTGGAGGAGAAGATCAGGGAAGCAGACCTGGTAATTACCGGAGAGGGAAAGATGGATGCCCAGACCCCATACGGGAAAACGCCTTTCGGAGTTGCACAGATAGCCAGGAAGGCAGGTTTACCGGTTATCGGGGTAGCCGGCACACTGGATGAAGGTGCCAGTGTTTTGTATGAAATGGGTTTTGATCTGCTGATGCCTATTCAGGAAAAACCCGGTGATCTGGAAGCTTCGCTCAAAAATGGGGAACAGCTCCTGGAGCGATGCGGGGAACGTATGGCCAGGTTGCTCAGAATGCAGATTTAGTTAATTTTGCCATTTATCCAGAGATAATCATTAGCTATGCTTGTATTCAAATTTGGAGGAGCTTCCGTGAAGAGCGCCGGGGCCGTTAGAAATATGGTGGAGATACTCCGGCGATACCCCGGGGAGGAGATAGTGGTGGTGGTATCGGCCATGGGCAAGACCACCAATGCCATGGAGCGGATCATCGATCTTTACACTTCCGGGAAGAGTGAGCAGTTGAAGAAGGAGTTCGGAGAGTTAAAATCCTTCCACCTGGAGGTGGTCCGGGGGCTCTTTGAAAATGAGGAGGCCAGGGTATACGCGGAGCTGGAGCAGTTATTTGAAAATCTGGCCGGCCGGCTGGCCGGCGAGCCAACGCTAAATTACGATTTTGACTACGATCAGCTGATTTGTTACGGGGAGCTGCTTTCGACCACCATCATTGCGCATTACCTGAATCTTGTGAAAATCCCTGCCCGCTGGATGGATATCCGCCGTTCACTCAAAACCGACAATACCTGGCGTGAGGCAAAAATAGACTGGGAGCTGTCGAACCAGTTGGTTAACGGGCAGTTTGTCTTTACCGGGGAGCGGATACTGATCACCCAGGGTTTTCTGGGTTCTACCATTAATGATCAGTCTACTTCTCTGGGCAGGGAGGGCTCGGACTATACCGCGGCCATTCTGGCATACCTGCTGAAAGCAGACAGTGTAACCATCTGGAAAGATGTACCGGGCGTGCTGAATGCAGATCCCAAATATTTTGAAAACACCGTCCTGCTTAAAGAACTCTCCTACCTGGATGCCATTGAACTGGCCTATTTCGGCACCAGTGTGATCCATCCCAAGACCATTAAGCCCCTTCAGAACAAGAATATCAATTTGCATGTAAAGTCATTTCTGGATCCTGATGCACCCGGGACCCTGGTAGGGAACCTCTCCTATAAAAGGCTGACTCCCTCCTTCATTTTTAAAATGGATCAGGTACTGATCCGCATTTCTCCCCTGGATTTTTCTTTTATTAATGAAGGGAACCTGGAGGAGATTTTCGGAATCTTCAGCAAATATGGATTAAAGATCAACCTCATGCAGAACTCGGCCATCAGCTTCAAGATGATCGTGAACAACGATAAAAGGAGGTTAAGGCTGGTTATCGATGAGCTGGAGGAGAAGTTCAGGGTGGCCTACCAGACAGGACTGGAACTGGTCACCATCCGTTACTTTGACCAGTCGACCATCGACCGGGTTATGATCAATAAGGAGCTGATCCTGGAGCAGCGAGGGCTTCAGAACATCGAGCTGTTGATCCGTGACCTGGGTTAAAACTATTCATAAAAAAGCCTGATATCTCGGAAAGATGAGTTAATTTTGATCTTTCATATCCTATCCTGGTGCCAATGAAGAATTCCATGCCTTCTGTTCGTTTGACACTTTTCACACTTTTTATTGCAAGTCAGGGTTTTTTCGGCTCAGGGTTTGCTCAGCATATGATGGATGTGGCTGAACCTGAACCCTATCGTGGCGATTTTGCCATAAAAGGAGACCAGTTCGCCATATGGAACGGGTTCAACTATATCCCGGTTTTTATAAAGGGGATCAACCTGGGAGTTGCGGTTCCCGGAACACAGCCCGGAGAGCTGGCTGCCACGGCTGAAGACTACAGGCGCTGGTTTGATCTCATCAAGGAAGCAGGCTACAATACCATCCGCTTGTACACCCTTCATTATCCGAGGTTCTACCAGGAGTTAAGGACCTATAACCTGGAACATCCGCAAAATCCCCTGCTGGTTATTCACGGGGTCTGGCTTGAGGAGAATGAGACAGCTGCCGATCTTTACGGGCAGACAGCATTTTTCGACAATGAGATCAGGGAAGTGGTATCGGCCGTCCATGGCGACATCAGCATTGCGCACCGTTTCGGGAAAGCTTACGGCGACTTTAACTCGGATATCTCCCCCTGGGTTCTGGCTTACCTGCCAGGCAGGGAGATTTATCCCTCAGAGGTGCGTTTAAGCAATGAGGCTCATCCCGGTGAAACCAGCTATGACGGAGTTTTCTTCCGGCTTCAGTCAGGCGATCCGGTGGAGGTCTGGCTGGCTCAGCGTCTGGATGGCCTGCTGCAATATGAACAGGAGCATTATCAATCGATCAGGCCCTGTGGTTTCTCCTCCTGGCCCACCCTGGATCCCATTTATCATCCTACGGAGCATCTGCTGGAGGGAAGCTCGGAAGACCTGGAACAAATCGATCTGGCCAATCTGCTGAGTACAGAAAATTCTCCGGGCTTCTTTATTGGCTACCATGCCTATCCCTATTATCCCGATTTCATTGTTCAGGACCCTTCGTACCTGGCGGAATCAGATTCCCTGGGGCCCAATAATTACCTGGGCTACCTGATGGACCTGAAGGCTCATTATCAGGATATTCCCCTGATCATTGCCGAATTCGGAGTGCCTTCCAGCTGGGGCAGCGGACACCTTTCGCCTTCCGGAATGCACCATGGAGGGATATCCGAGGAGGAGCAGGGGAGATGGAACATCCGGATGTTCGACAATATAGAACATTCAGGTTGTGCAGGTGGGCTGCAGTTCTCCCTGATTGACGAATGGTTCAAGCAGACCTGGATCACAAACCCTTATTCGGACAAGCAATACCGCTATTTGTGGCACAACATCACTTCTCCCGAGCAGAATTTCGGCATCCTGGCCTATGCCCCTCCTCCGGCGGCTTTTACCGAGACAGCCTCTTACCCGGACAGTTCCATTACCAGCATACAGGTGCATTCCGATTACACCTTTTTCAGAGTGCGCCTTCTTATGAAAACGGCCTTGTACATGGAGGATACGCTCTGGGTGGCCTTTGATACCTACGAATCGAACCTGGGGGAGTCTGTACTCCCCGATGGCCAATCCATCGGAGTGGCACCGGATACCCTGCGGGCCGAGTTTGCTCTCCGGATTCCCATGGCCGGTGAGCATGCCCAGCTCTATGTGATCCCCTCTTATGATGTGTTCGGAGTTAAGGATCCGGACAGGCTGGATACCGTGGTATCCGCTGCCAGTGATGCCGGACTCTGGAATCCGGTAAAGTGGCAGACCAGCTACTTTTATAACAGTATCCAGTATATCGGGGAACTGAACATGTCCTCTTCGGAGGATCCCTACCAGTTCCTCAACGCGGTTACGCTGTTTAACGACAGCATGGAGATCCGGATCCCCTGGACCCTGATCAATTTTCCGGCTCCCACGGTGGGCCGGGCCATGCACTATCAGTCGCATATGGAAGGGCAGGACCTGGTCATCGACAGGCGGGATACACTTTCCGACGGGATTGCCGTATCTGTGGTCCTGCAGGAGGACGTATATCAATCCGCAAAATATCAATGGAGCCCCTGGGATTATGAGCAGATCCTCAGCGAAGCTCCCATTGAACGCAAAAAGCAGACCTTTCACTACATGAAACAGAGATTACCACTGTTTAACTCCCCACCCATTGGACTGGCCGATACCTTTCATCTCAATCCGGGGGATATCCTGGAGCCGGGACCAGAAATGGGATTGTTGCGTAACGATTTCGACATAGACGGGAACACGATGCAGGTCCGCCTCCCCTTTGGGAGTATCACCGGACACGGGAGCCTGTTTCTCCATCCCGACGGGAGCTTTCTGTATGATCCGGATCCCGGCTTCCAGGGGAGTGATTTCTTTATGTATTACCTCGAAGATGGAGCTGCAAGCTCTGCCCTGGTTCCCGTACTGCTGGAGGTGAGATATCCCTTATATGCAGAGGATGAGCTGCTGGCCGGAAGGTCCTCGGTTTATCCCAATCCCGGCAGAGACCGGTTCCATATCACGATCCGGGAGCCCTTCCGGGAGGCTCAGTTAAAAGTAGTGGACATGCTTGGGAAGGAGATTCTCTTATTGCAGCTTGAGGAGGCAAGGAGCTGGATAGAGATTGAAAATATAAAACCCGGAGTTTATCTATTTATTTTGAACATTGACCAAAACATTGAACAATATCGAATCATAATCCAGTAATTTGCATAGAAAGTATGAATGCATATGAATATCCTTGTTTGTGAAGATAATACAATGATGTTACGAACCATTGAATTTTCCCTGAAGAAGGCGGGCTACGAAGTATTCAAGGCCACGGACGGATTTCAGGGAATAAGGATTCTTGGTGAGAAGAAGGTGGACCTGGTCATTACCGATATCAATATGCCCTATACCAAGGGATTGGAGCTGATACGCCATATCAATACAAAGATGAAGCAGAAGATACCCGTGATCGTGGTTACCGGAATTACCAATGCGGAGACCAGGAAGCATGCGGAAGAGCTTGGAGCCAGCGGATATCTGACCAAGCCTTTTGACCTGGATGAGATTGTGGACATGGTTAATTCCCATTTCGGGAAGAATTGATATATTTATGCATAGATCAGCCCTTTATAGCACCTCTTTACTTTTTTTCCTGGTCCAGCTGTCTGCGCAGGATATCCCCGTCCAGCCGGGTCCTGAAGAGGAGTTTGCCCGTATGCGCGATCTGGCCGTTGCAGGAGATTACCGAGAGGCCAAATCGATCGGCTACCGTCTTTTGGAGGTAAATGAGAACTATTTCGATGCTGCGCTCTACCTGGCCAGGATCCACGGTTGGGAATCCGGTTTTGACTCGGCCTATCTGGTCCTTGACCGGGTAATTGAGCAAGATCCCGGGCTTTACGAGGCTTATGAAACCTGTGCGGATCTGGCCTACTGGCAGAATAATATGGAGCGACTGGAAGCCTGTGCGGAGCAGGCTGCCGAACTGCGACCCGACTCGGCCGGTCTCTTTGAAAGATACAGGGTAGCCCTGCAACGGCCAGGCTCCCTGTCCATGCAGACAGAAATCTTTGCCCACTATTCCTACGACCATTTTTCGGTTCCCTACCTGCGTAACTGGCACATGCTGACTGCCGGAGCCGAACTGCCTTTCAAATATGGGACTCTGATCCCCTCTCTGAACGCGGGCTACCATGCGGGGGAGCTGGCTCAGAAAACAGATCTTCAGATGAACCTGGATGCCTATCTGACCCTGGGGAAAAAGAATTATGCCCTGCTGGGATATGGGTTTTCTCCCGGAGGAGAGATCAACTTTTTCCCCGGACACCGTGTAGCGGCAGAGTTGTGGCAGGTACTGCCCGGGGGCTTTGCACTTTCTGCCGGCATGCGATATTTTTACTGGGACCGGCATTTTACCTTTCTCACTGTATCGGCCGAGAAGTATGTGGGCAATTACTGGTTCTCCCTGAGAAGCTACATCTTTTTCAAGGATTACGGAGTTTCCGGTTCCTACTATCTGAGCGCAAGACGATACTTTGACTCTAAATTCAACCACCTCACTCTAAGCCTGGGATATGGGACCGCCCCGGACGAACCCATCCTGGTGGTTTCTGACCTGGACCGGCTGAACGCTCTTTCGGGACGCCTTTCGTTCTCGAAAAAGATATCTCCGGCCGTGAGGCTCCTTGCCATGGCCGGCTATGCCTGGGAGGAGTATGCCGATCAGGAGCACAGACACCGGTTCGATATGAGAGTGGGAGCTTATTTTACAATTAAACAGTGAGTATTAAGGAAACATATCTGGTTTTGGTGCTGTTGCTGCTTTTTGCCGCTTCAGGAGGTACGGCTGCCTGTGGCCAGGCGTTGACAAATTCCTTCCAGGCCGATAGTGCCATTGTGGAAAGCGATCCGGCAGATCAGGAGACGACGGATGTGCTTTCTGTTTATGCCCAGAGGCTTCTGAACCGTTTCGATAAATCCCCCCTCCTGGTTACCGTTCTGTACATCGTCATCCTGTATTCCATTGTTACCCTGATCACCCTGCTGATCATTATCCTGCTGAACCGAAGAAGGATACAGCGTGAACAGGAGCTGAAGGATTATTTGTTGGAGATGTACCAGGAGCTGCTGATGGATTACCTGTTTGACAAAGAGAAACAGGAGGAAGCATTTAAGGAATTGAACTGGGTGGCCAATAACCGGATAAACCGCCAGATCCTGATCGACCAGATGATCGATCTGAGTATTAATCTGAAAGGGGAGATCAGGGAGGTCATCCAGGCTCTCTATATCCGGCTGGGTTTAAAAAAGGACTCCCTGGCAAAGGCCTACAGCCGCAAATGGCACGAAAACGTCAAAGGATTCAGGGAACTGGCCTTTATGAATATCTGGGATGCCAACGAACAAATCATCAAAAGCCTGAATTCCAGTAATAATATCCTGAGGATGGAGGCTCAGACTGCCATGGTAAGGCTCTCGGGCGGAAATCCTTATGAGTTCCTCGATTTGTTGGAGAAACCTCTTTCACTCTGGGAACAGGTGACCCTGCATGAAATGCAGATCCAGCATGACCTGGAGGTCCCCGACTTTAAACGTTGGTTCAGTTCTTCCAATACCACCGTGCTTATATTTGCACTGGAGATGGTTTCCTGGTACAAGCAACGGGGAGCGGGAAAGGAGATTCCGGAGCTTTTTAATCACGAGAATGAAAAGGTCCGTTATACGGCCTATAAAGTATGCGGCGACATTGAACTCAAAATGGCCCTTCCGGCCATGATCCGGAGATACCCGGAGGAGACCTTTAAAAACAAGCTGGAGATCCTGCACGCTTTTGCCAAAGTACCCGAAGAGAAGAATCTGCAGTTTCTGAAGAATGTGTTGGATACAGAGGAGGATGTACAGTTACAAATCCAGGCCACAAAAGCCATGGAGAATACTGATGAACCCGGTATTTCCATGTTGATCAAGCTTATGAAATCTAAATCCGAATATAAAAATTACCAGATCATTATACGGCATGTATTGGACGGTCGGATCTACTAGCTTTGGACCGAGCATTTGAGATATTAAAGTTTTTTGTGCTGAACGCTGTATTTATTATTACGGCGCTCATCTTTACCACTTACCTGATTCTTACCATTTTCTCGGCAATCTCCCTGAGAAAATACCTGAGGAAGAACAGCTACGTGGATTATAACTCCATTGTGGCATCCCCCCTGGCACCATCCCTCTCGGTGATAGCCCCGGCCTTCAATGAAAGCGAGACCATTATTGACAACATCAGAACCCTGCTTTCGCTCTACTACAATAATTACGAGGTGGTGGTTGTGAACGACGGGAGCAAGGACGACTCTCTGGAAAAAATCATAGAAGCCTATGAACTGGAGAAGGTCAACTATTATTTTGACTACAGACTGCCATGCAAAAGGATCCGAGGGGTCTATAAGTCCCAGAACCGCTCCTTTAAGAAACTGACGGTGATCGATAAAAGCAACGGAGGGAAGGCCGATTCACTGAATGCCGGACTGAATGTCTGCAGGAACGATCTGGTGGTCAGTATCGATGCGGATTCCATCATGGAACCGGATGCACTTCTGAAACTGGTCAAGCCCTTTATGGAGGCCAAGGAGAAGAGGGTGATCGGTGCGGGAGGGGTGATTCGCATTGCAAACTCCTGCGAGATCTCAGAGGGACATATACAGAAAATTAACCTGCCCGGGAAATTTCTGCCCCGTGCCCAGGTGATGGAGTATACCCGGGCTTTCCTGATGGGAAGGATGGCCTGGAGCGAACTCGATGGTCTGCTGCTGATCTCGGGAGCCCTGGGGATGTTCGACCGGGATATAGTGATCAGGGCCGGGGGATACAGTACCGTAACAGTCGGAGAGGATATGGAGCTGGTAGTCCGTATCCGGAGGTATATGGCCGAGAATGGCCTGGACTATGATGTGGTCTATATTCCCGATCCACTCTGCTGGACAGAGGTCCCCTCCACCGTCAGGGTGCTAGCCAGGCAGCGGAGCCGGTGGACCCGGGGAACCATGGAAACCCTGATCAAGCACCGGAAGCTTTTTTTCAACAGAAAATATGGAAAACTGGGGATACTGGGTTATCCCTACTGGCTGGCCTTTGAGTACCTGGCGCCCATCATCGAATTCCTGGGTATCTGCTGGTTTATCTACCTGGTGATCACCAACAACCTCAACTGGCCCTTCTTCCTGCTGCTCTTTGGATTTGTCTATTTTTTTGCCGTTTCTCTCTCGATCTGGTCGGTGCTGTTTGAGGAGATTACCTTTCACAAATATGAGAAACGAAGGGATGTCCTCCGCCTGGTGGGAACCGCCTTCCTGGAACCCCTGTTTTATCACCCCATGGTGATGTTGATGAGCATCAAGGGAAACATCGATAAGATCCTGAACCGCAATAAGTGGGGAAAGATGGAACGGAAAGGATTCGGGAAAAACTGATCCCTAAACCTTTAAGGCCTCACTTTCGGCCCGCCTGCCCGCCCGGTCCACCGTAACCACTTTATAGCTTCCTTCTTTGCTGCTGACTTTGTAGCTGAACGGCTCCATACTGATCTGGGGTTCATGCAAAATGTTTGCCACCAGATTTTCTCCCTGGTACACTTCGTAATGGGAGAGCGGATCGTCAGCGGCCAGGGCACTGTTCCAGCTGATCTCCACCTGCCCGGCCCCGCCGATCTTAATATCCTGGGGCGGGGTCAGTCCCCTGGCAGGAAGCTGGAAGTAATTGGTCTTTCCTCCTTTTGCACGCTTTGCATCTTTCTCGATTTTCTCACGCTGCTCCCGGCTCAAACCGTCAGGGGTTATCTGAGCCGCATAATAGTTCTGAACCAGCTGGCACTTCAGGTGATCCTCCGAGATTTGGCCGATCCCGATAATGGCCGTATGAATGCCGGGGGTCGTAAGCGCATATTCGATCAGGGGTTTGCTGGGCAGTTCCCTGGTTCCCACGCTTCGAACCACCCCATCCGAATCCCTGGTCCAGTCAGCATATTTGGAGTACATGGCCCCATCGGCAAATACCTTCATGGCAATGATTCCCATATTTTTTGCCTGTGCCACCGGGATCACATTGTGCTGGTGGTTCAGGTAGAGCCTGTCATTGGCGTTGATGGCCACCAGCATGGCATCCAGGATCTCATAGCTATCCCTTCGGATCATATCCATCATCGCCGGGGAGCTGATGTGACCCGAGAGTCCGATATGCCGGATCAGCTTCTCATGGGCCGGATTTAACCCGGTAAAGTTGGTGCCGTCACGGTAGTCCCGGAGTGCCACCAGCACGCCTAAATTCTCCTCCTGGTTCAGAGGGGTTTCCAATCCCCTGTACATCACATCCACCTCCTCCACAAAGTTCAGGTTATGGGTGAGCACCATATTCACATAAGATCCTTCGGGGTAGGCTCCGTTTCCATCTCCAAACATTTGCGAAAGGGATCGTTTCAAATCGGCAACAGCTCCTCCTGCGGGATCCCCGTTGGACCAGTTGTTTACATTCTTCAGCTCAGGGAAACCTGGTTTGGCCCATCGTTGATGGGTCTTGGTGGTCAGGAAAATGGATTCACGCAGATTTTCATCATAGCCCGTCTGGCCGGGGATCAGGTTCAGCTGCCGGAA
Source organism: Bacteroidales bacterium (assembly GCA_029210725.1). Taxonomy (NCBI): domain Bacteria; kingdom Pseudomonadati; phylum Bacteroidota; class Bacteroidia; order Bacteroidales; species Bacteroidales bacterium. The sequence continues at coordinate 110,310 of JARGFM010000010.1, forward strand.
GGCCTTCCCGAAGTTGAGCTGACTGCCGTCATACAGGTTGGAAGTATCAAAATAGTTAATCCCCATCCTGAAGGCTTTCAGAATAATGGGAACCGGATCCACGTCTGCAGGGGTCCATTGCAGGGAGGCCTGACCGCCCAGCCCCAGGGTGCTTACTTCAAAGGGAATCTTACCAAAGCTTCGCTTCATAGGGGCCGGGAGCTGGTCCAGTCCGAAACGGAAGCCCGGCAGTATGGTGAGTCCGGCTGCAGCTGCAGCAGATAGTTTCACAAATTCGCGGCGGGATACTGTCTTTTGTTTCATAGTAACATATTTAAGGAGTGTTCGTCTTAGTGGTAACACAAGATAGGGCAAAAGGGTTGAATAATCCAGTGTTCGCTTACTTACATACCTGTCCGTTAACGTACATCATAGCCTCAGTATAACCGGAGTAAAGTGTCATATAATCAAACAAATAGAGGGTCTGGCATAGTTTCTGGTAAAGAACAAGAAAACTTTTAAGACATGTGGAAAAATTTCATCCGGGTCACCCTGCGGAGTCTGAATAAGAACAAGGCATTCAATGCCATTAATATCGCAGGTCTGGCCATCGGACTGGCAAGTGCCATCTTTATCATCTTGTATATCCTTAGCGAAACCAGCTACGACAGGTTCAATGAAAGGGCTGCGGACATCTACAGGCTTTATCTCGACGGGAAGATGGCGGGTGAGGAGTTTAAGGGTGCCTGGGTCAGCTCCATAACCGGGCCGGCCTTTTATGAGGATATCCCGGAGGTTGAGATGTTTTGTCGCTTCGATTGGGCCAATAACCGGCTGATGTGGGTCGATCCGGCCAACAAATACCTGGAAAATCAGCTGCTCTATGCAGACTCCACCTTTTTCGAATTTTTCACCATCAAACTCTTGCAGGGGGATCCCCACACCTGCCTCGACGAACCCAATACCATTGTTCTGACCCGGTCCAAGGCCTTGCAGTATTTTCCTGAAGGGGATGCCATCGGGAAATCCATTGCCATGAACAATGATTCCACACTCTACCGGGTCACCGGGGTGGTGGAGGAGGCGCCGCGCACCTCCCATTTCGACTACGATTTTATTTGTTCCTATTCCACCTATGAATCGAGCAGGCGCACCTCCTGGTTCAACAACCATATGCAGACCTATCTTCTGGTGCGGCCGGGTGCCGATCCGGAACTCCTGGATGAAAAGCTGCAAACCATCACTCTGAAATATATCGGGCCGGAACTTCAGCAGATCATGGGGGTCAGTGCCGAAGAGCTCTTTGGATCGGATGCCAGGTATGGCTTCCATCCCCAGCCGCTGCTGGACATCCATCTGAATTCGGGAATTGAGGTACCCGGCGACATTGGCTATCGTCCCAATGGAAATCGTACCTACCTGATTATTTTCGGCATCATTGCCTTTTTTGTCCTGGTGATCGCTTCCATCAACTTTATGAACCTGAGTACGGCCCGTTCCTTAAGCAGGGCCAAGGAGGTAAGTCTCAGAAAGGTGGTGGGATCTGACCGCAAACAACTGATACAGCAGTTCCTGTTTGAAAGTGTTTTTCTCAGCCTGCTCTCCCTGGTGATTGCCCTTGTTCTGGTAACAGCGCTGCTGCACCCCTTCAACAACCTGGTGGGACTCAATCTCGAGTATGGGGATATCTTTAAATGGTACATGATCCCTGCCTTTATTCTCCTGGCTGTTCTGGTGGGTCTGCTCAGTGGCAGTTACCCCTCTTTTGTACTGGCATCCTTCAAACCCATTTTTGCTTTAAAGGGAAATGCAAGGGCAAAAAACGGGACCACGGTGTTGCGAAATGCCCTGGTGATTATCCAGTTCTCCATATCCATCATCATCATTGCCGGCACCCTGGTTATCTACTGGCAGTTTCAGTATATGACCAGGAAGGACCTGGGGTTTGATAAGGAGCAGCTGGTGGTCATGGAGCGTATCCATCCCCTGGGAGCCGGAAATGAGATACAAACCTTTAAAAAGGAGCTGCTCACGCATTCAGCAGTGCTTTCGGCCACCAATTCGACGGCCTACCTGGGGGCTCCCAACAACAACAATGCCTATGCCATTAAGGGCAGGCCTCTGGAGGAGACGGTGCTTTTCCATACCTTCTGGACCGATGAGGATTTTATGGAGACCTACCGCTTTGGACTGGCATCTCCGGAGAGCCGCTATCTTTCAGAAGAGTTTTCCAGCGATTCTTCAGCATGTCTGGTGAACGAGGCGGCAGTGAGGAAGTATAAGCTGGAAGATCCGCTCAACCAATCCATTATGTGGGGCTTTGATGACCCGGAAAATGCCAGAGAGCTGCGGATTGTCGGAGTTATGAAGGATTACCATTTTCTTACTATCAAGCATGAAGTGGGTGCCCAGATTGTCATTCTGAAGGATAAAAACTGGGACTGGGCTGGTTATCTGACTGTGCGCCTGGCTCCTGGCAAAGAAAATATAGAAGCGGGTCTGGCTTATGTGGAACAGGTCTGGAAAGAGTTTACCAATGATCAGCCCTTCCAGTATTTCTTCCTGGATGAAGAGCTCGAAAGCTACTATGCCGAAGAGAAAAAGACCGGGGCTGTCACCATGATCTTCTCCATCCTGGCCATCTTTATTGCTTCGCTGGGACTCTTCGGCCTCACGCTTTACAATTCCCAGAAGCGGATCAGGGAGATAGGTATCCGAAGAGTGATGGGAGCCACCGAGAGAAACATAATCACGGTGATCTCAAAAAGTGTGGCTTATGCGGTTGGTATTTCCATCCTGATTGCCATGCCGGTGGCCTACTTGATGATGCAGGACTGGTTGCGCGATTTTCCATATAACGTAGGTTTCCAGCCCCTTCTCTTTGTGACGGCGGCACTGCTTGCCATTATCATCGCCATGGTGACAGTTACCTTTACCTCTCTCAGGGCGGCCCGGATCAATCCGGCCATGGCCTTACATTATGAGTAGGGAATGTTGCTCAGCCCTGATCCGGAAACCCGGCCTGTTCCTTCAGCTGTTCAATAAATCCGGCATCTACCCAGTAGATGTCGGCATTTCCGTTTCCGGGAGAGTCATATAGTTTCTTCAGGGTTTCATAAGACCAGTAGGCTTCTTCTATTTCCTGCGTCCGGGTAGCCATAAAGAAAAAGGCTTTCTGGTCGGGGGAAACATAGGGCGAATATCCACGGGCATTGTCCCGGTTTACCAGGGCCCCCATATTCAGGGGCTCCGACCACTGGTCGTTCTCATTCCGGAAAATAATGTAGTAGTCGACCCCATCGTAAGCATCAGGCATGCCAACCGCAGGGACAATGATATAGCTTTCATCCGGTGCGATAAATGCATTGTAGCGGTTGGTCCCGCAATTGACCTGTCCGGGCAGCAGTTCAGGTTCCTGGAAAGCCCCGTTTTCCCATCTGCTGCGGAAAATCTGATTCAGGCCACTCCCTTTGAGACCGCGGGTAAAATAAAGGGTGCCATCGGAGGTCAGGGAGGGGAAATACTCTCCGCCATCGGTATTCACCGGTTCTCCAAGGTTTTCAGGAAGGCCCCATGCACCGTTCTCAGTTCGCTTTACTACCCAGATATCCTGGTCGCCTGCCGGTTCGTCTCCGTCGGGACGGCTGGATAGGAAATAAAGCCTGGATCCATCGGGCGAGAATGCCGGTTCAAAGTCGGCCACTCCGGGTCCGCCTGAGAAGGGCACAATCTCAGGCGGGAGCCAGGTGCCGTCTATCTCTTTGCTGCAGAGGATGGTGGAAAAGGTGTAGTTCCCGATGGCCAGGATCAGGCCTGGTGGAATCATTTTTTTAAGCTCATAAGATGCTGAATAGTTAGCTTATACCCTGTAGATGTATGAAGCTAAATTACCCCAAATAAATATGAATATCCAACATATATTTTGAAATTACTGAAGGAGGTGCGAAATTGGAGTTTCATTTGCCCCGGGGAGAATCAATTAAAAAGTATAAAGATGAAAAAGGAAAACAGAAGAGAATTTATAAAAAAAACCAGCGCAGCGGCTGCAGGGATCAGCCTGGGAGGGCTTGCCGCCTCGGCAAAAAGTTACCGAAGGATTATGGGGGCCAACGAGCGCCTGAATGTGGGTATTATCGGCTGTATGCGACGGGCAGAAGCCATCCGCTCCTCTTTCACGGACCTGAAGGACCAGGTGGAGGTGTCCTATGTGTGTGATGTGGTTAAGGATCGCAGGGATCAGTATGCGGCCTCTCTGAAGGAGCCTCTGGGATACCTGCCTGCGGCTGTCAACGACTTCAGGGAGATCCTGGCAGACAGCCGCGTGGATGCGGTGTTTCATCTCACTCCGGACCACTGGCATGCCCCCGGCTCCTTCCTGGCCCTGGAGGCCGGGAAACATGTGTATGTGGAGAAGCCTCTCACCCATAATCCGCGAGAGGGAGAGCTTTTTCTGGAGTTTGAAAAAAAATTTCCGCAGGTGATCTTTATGGGGACCCAGCAGCGTTCGCAAAGCACCGCCCGCAAAGTGGTCAAAGAGCTGCAGGATGGCTTGATCGGAGATATTTACCAGGTACTGGCGCACTATACCAACGGGCGGGCCTCCATCGGGAAGGGGAAGGTAATGGCCCCGCCGGAAGGATTTGACTGGGATCTGTTCCAGGGGCCGGCCCCCAGGCAGGATTATATGGATATCCTCTTTGATTATAACTGGCACTGGTTCTGGCCCTGGGGGACGGGCGAGACCGGAAACAATGCCACTCATGAGTTTGATGTGGCCCGTTGGATTCTTCAGGTGGACCATCCGGAAGAGGTGCATTGCAGTGCCGGTAAATATTATTACCGGGAAGACGACTGGTCCATGTACGATACCATGGACGTAAGAATGAAGTATCCCGGCGGCAAAACCATTCGCTGGGATGGAAGGAGCCGGACCGGACACAGCATTTATGGGGAGGGACGTGGTAACGTGGCTTACGGAACAGAGGGAACCGCCACCATCAGCAGAAACGGTTACAAAATATATGACCTGCACGGAAAGCTTGTCAGAGAGGAAGAGGAAGCCGCTCAAAGTGTGACCACCGGCATGGGTGGCGGAGGTGATATCACCACCAGGCATATCCATAACTTCTTTCAGACTGTCCGGGGGCAGGCCAAACCCAATTCGGTGCTCAAAGAGGCTGCCGGGAGCTCACATCTGAACCACCTTGCAAATATTGCATATCTGACGGGCGGAAGCCTGAAGGTGGATCCCTCCAGCGGACACATTCTCGATGAGGAGATCATGAAAAAGCACTGGGCCCGGGAGTATGAGCCGGGCTGGGAGCCTGTTCTCTGAGCGCTCCGCCGATGCGGGGAGGATCATGATCCCGGAGTGCAGAAGTACATGGATAAGAAAATTTGACTAGTTGTCTTATTAGGAATATATTGTGCTTCTATTCCTAACCTAGATTCTACGAAATGAAAAAGAACAAATTATTTACCATCCGGGTGGCGCTCACAGTTGCCCTGGGGGGATTTCTCATGGGATTCGATGCTTCGGTAATCTCCGGGGTAGTGAAATTTATTGAACCCCAGTTTGACCTGAGCAAAATACAACTGGGCTGGTCGGTGAGCAGCCTGACCCTGATGGCCACGCTGGCCATGCTGGTTTCCGGGCCCGTCAGCGACCGGCTGGGACGGAGAACGGTGCTCAAGTATGCAGCGGTCCTGTTTTCCATTTCCGCCGTGGGATCTGCCCTGGCTCCTAATTTTGTCATGCTGGTAATTGCCAGGATGATAGGAGGTATCGGAGTGGGAGCTTCGCTGATCATTGCCCCGGTATTTATCGCGGAGATTTCTCCTCCGGAAAGAAGGGGGCGGCTGGTTTCCTTTAACCAGCTGAATATTGTGCTGGGTATCTCAGTGGCCTTTTTTACCAACTACCTGATCGTCCGCCTGGCGTCTTCGGAGGCTTCCTGGGTGCAGACCCTGGGGATCGCTGAGTACAACTGGCGCTGGATGCTGGGACTGGAAACCCTCCCGGCACTGCTTTATTTTGTGGCCCTCTTTTTTGTTCCCCGGAGTCCGCGCTGGCTGATGATGAAAGGGAAGCAGGAGGAGGCCAGGGTGGTGCTCAACCGGGCCAACGACCCTGCAGCTGCAGAAAGGGAGTTTAATAATATTTCTGAAAGCCTGCAGAGCGGAGCAGAAAAAACGAAGACACCCATCAGGGAATTGTTTAAGCCAGCTCTCCGTCTGGTGCTCATCATTGGACTGGGCGTAGCGGTTCTGCAACAAATTACCGGTATCAATTCGGTCTTCTTTTATGCCCCGATGATCTTTGAACAGTCGGGCATCGGGACCGATGCGGCTTTTTCACAGGCCATCCTGGTGGGACTGACCAATCTTGTTTTCACCATTGTGGCCATCCTGTTTATCGACCGGTTTGGGAGGAAGTTTCTCCTGGGAATCGGGCTGGCCGGGATCACCGTTTTCATGTTCCTGCTGGCCGCCGGATTTAACTCAGCCACCTATTCCCTGTCGGGGGAGGTCATAACAAATCTTCCGGATAAGATCGAAAAAGAGAAATTGTACCTGATCCAGGATGAGGTTTATGACAGCGATGTGCAATACAAGGATAAGCTGAACGAAATACTGGGAAGCTCTGCGGCCAAGGAGTTCGAATCCGAGCTTATCGCCGGGGCTATCGATAGCAATCCCTGGCTGATCCTCCTTGGAATCCTGGGATTTGTGGCTTCATTTGCCGTTTCCATCGGCCCGGTGATGTGGGTGCTTTTTTCAGAACTCTTTCCCAACTGGATCCGGGGACTGGCCATCTCTTTTGTGGGATTTATCAACTCCCTGGTCAGTTTCTCCGTTCAGCTGGTATTCCCCTGGGAGCTGGCTACGCTGGGTACTGCCGGGACCTTCCTGATATATGGGATTTTCGGGGCCATAGGATTGGTTTTTGTGCTGGTCATGGTGCCGGAAACCAAGGGGAAATCCCTGGAAGAGCTTGAAAAGATACTTGTAAAATAAACCAAAGCAGTACCTAATCAGACCAGGAACATGGAAAGACGGAATATTTTCATCGGGGAGAATCCTGTAAGAGTCAATGAAGCGGGAGTCGAAGGTGCATTTGTTCAGCTGGACGGGGAAAGGTATTATAAGATTTCCTCTGTGGACCGGATGCCGGATTTTTTTATCAGCCTGGTGAGCGCTTCCGATCAGTGGATGTTTATCTCCAGCAACGGATCCCTTACCGCAGGCAGGAAAAATCCGGAAGGGGCACTGTTCCCCTATTATTCGGAAGACAAGATTCATGATTTCCATGGGAAGACCGGAAGCTGTACCCTGATCCTGGTCAAAGAGGGTGAGCGTAAAAAGTTATGGGAACCCTTTGCCGGGAACACAGGAATCTATGCGGTCAAAAGGAACCTCTATAAAAACCTGAGCAGTAATAAGCTGGTTTTTGAAGAGATTAATGAGGACCTGGGAATGACCTTCCGTTACGGCTGGTACAGCAGCGAACGTTATGGCTTTGTCAGGCGTTCCACCCTGTTAAACCAGGGGGCCGGTACCCGGGAGGTGGAGCTGCTGGATGGTCTGCAAAACATTCTTCCAAGCCATGTGAACCCGGGCCTTCAATTAAGCTCCAGCAACCTGCTGGATGCCTATAAACGTCAGGAACTGGTTCCGGGCACAAGCCTGGCCCTCTACCGCTTAAGTTCCGTTCCCTCGGATACCGCGGAACCCAGTGAGTCGCTGAGAGTGAACACGGTATGGTCCGAGGGTCTCCGTAATGTTTCTGTCCTGCTCTCCAGCCGGCAGGTGGATGCATTCAGGTCGGGCTATGTCCCGGAGCAGGAGCATGATATCAAAGCGGCCCGGGGGGCTTATTTCATTCATGCCTCTTTAGAACTTCCGGGCGGGACCCGGCAGACCTGGAACATGGTGGCCGAAGTGAACCAGGATGCTGCCGGTCTGGCCGCTCTGACAAATAAACTCGGGCAGGGGGAAGCGGCCGGGGCCGCTTTGCGGGAAGATATAGAAAGGAGCAGCACGGAGCTGCTCTCGCTGCTGGCCTCCTCGGATGCCATGCAGTCTACGGCAGACGAGCTGAGTTGCTCCAGGCATCTTTCCAATGTACTCTTCAATGTGATGCGTGGGGGGGTGTTTGCGGACAATTACCTGGTACAGGCAGGTGATTTTATGGAATTCATATCCAGGGCCAATACGGCCCTTGTTCCACTGGCCCGGAAGCTCTTTGAGGGTGATCATGAAGGTATTACGCACAGGAAGGTCCTGGAAAGGGCCTGTGCCGGGAATAAAACGAACCTGATCCGCTTATCGTACGAATACCTGCCTCTCACTTTTAGCCGGAGGCACGGAGATCCCAGCCGTCCCTGGAACAGGTTTTCCATCGAAAACAGGAAAGTGGACGGTAGCAGAAAACTCGGTTATCAGGGGAACTGGCGGGATATTTTCCAGAATTGGGAGGCCCTGTCCCTCTCCTTTCCGGGCTATGTGGAGAGCATGATCAGTAAATTTGTTAATGCTTCCACGGCCGATGGATACAATCCCTACCGGATCACAAGCGATGGCATAGACTGGGAGGTGCCCGATCCCTCGGATCCCTGGTCAAATATCGGATACTGGGGGGATCATCAGGTGATTTATCTGCTTAAATTCCTGGAGATTTCCGTGAATCATCATCCGGGCCGGCTTCAGGAGCTGCTCACAAGCGATTTCTTTTCCTATGCCAATGTACCCTACCAGATCAAACCTTACCGGGAGCTGGCGGAAAACCCGCAGAATACCATTCTTTTCGATCATGATCTTGAGAAGACCATTCGGAAACGGATAGAGGCGGTGGGCTCAGACGGGTGCCTGGTTTGGGACAGGGAAGAGCAGGTAGTACTGGTGAACCTGGCCGAGAAACTTCTGGTGGTCCTGCTTTCCAAACTGTCAAATTTCATTCCCGGGGCGGGGATCTGGATGAACACCCAGCGTCCCGAGTGGAACGATGCCAACAATGCACTGGTGGGCTTTGGTGTGTCCATGGTCACCACCTGCTACCTGCGGGCTTATGCAGCGTATTTCAGGGAGTTGCTTCGGAGCTCCACCCTGGAAACGGTCAGGGTATCTGCAGAGATGGCTGATTTTTTCCGGCGCATGAAGAAGGAACTGGACCTTCAGATGCAGGAACCAGAGAAGATGTTGACCGGACAGGGGAAAAAACGCTGTATGGATGCATTTGGCCAGGCAGGTAGTGATTACCGGCAGCATTTCTACCGGGAAGGATTTTCGGGAAGGAAGAAAGAGCTGCAGGTGAAAGAGCTGCTGGACTTCTTTGATCGTGCCCTTCAGGCCCTGGATGATACCATCTCTTCCAACCGGCGCCCCGACCAGCTGTTTCATGCCTACAACCTGATCCGGGTGGATGGCTCCCGGGTGATTCTCAGGCGGCTCTATGAAATGTTGGAGGGACAGGTGGCCGTGCTTAGTTCCGGATTTTTAAAACCTGTAGAATCCCTGGAGTTACTGGATGCGCTAAAGAGCAGCAAATTATTCCGGGAAGATCAGTACAGCTATATACTCTATCCCGACCGGGCCCTTCCCTCCTTTTTGGAGATTAACATCATCCCGGCAACGGAGATAGATCGTTCAGAACTATTGAAAACGCTGATCAGAAAGTCTGACCAACAAATCGTGGTCCGGGATGTGAACGGGGCAACGCATTTTCATGCGGATTTCAGGAATGCCGGCTTCCTGGAACAGGCCCTGGACCGTTTGCCGGAAGAGTATTCCACTCTTCTTGACAAGGAGCGGGATCTGATCCTGGATATCTATGACAAGGTATTCGATCATCAGTCCTTTACCGGGCGTTCCGGAACGTTCTATGGATATGAAGGCCTGGGCAGTATCTACTGGCACATGGTTTCAAAACTGCTGCTGGCTGTTTGTGAAACATATTACCGGGCGGCCGAATGCGGGGCAAATGCAGAAACGCTGGGAAGACTGGCGGAGCACTACTACGAGATCCGGGCCGGAATAGGACTCAATAAGGCTCCTGATATCTACGGGGCATTCCCCACGGATCCTTATTCACATACTCCCGGAAACCGGGGGGCTCAGCAACCCGGGATGACCGGACAGGTTAAGGAGGATATTGTTGCCCGCTGGGCTGAGCTGGGTGTCCGGGTCAGGAATGGCTGTATCCGGTTCCAGCCAGTCCTGCTCAGAAGGATGGAGTTTTTTCCGGGACCCGGAAAATTTGACTTTCAGGATCTGAGAGCTCAGGAGCGCTCCCTGCTCCTTGAAAAAGACACCCTGGGTTTTAGTTATTGTCAGGTCCCGGTCCTCTATCACCTGGCTGAAGTCCCTAAGATAGAATTGTTGTTCCGGGATGGGACAAAGCAGCAGATAGAGGGACTTACCCTTCACCCTGAGCTCAGTGCCGGAATTTTTGACCGCAGCGGGGAGCTCGTTCAGCTGGATGTTTGGCTCACGCCGGGTTTATAAGTGGCATGCGGCGGGTATCAGGATAAAATTCCATCTGCGGGAAACCCTCTTTTGCCCTGAAATACCATGGAGCCAAGCCAGAATATTCCGGGTCACAGTGGATTCAGTGGCTCATTGCCAGGATCATGCCTCCAAAGTAAGGGACCAGCCAGATCAGCCATACCAGCAGGCTGTAACGGTGAAATTTTGCTTTCATCTGTTCCTGGTTTTTGCGGATCACGATGGTGGCCCAGATGGCATGTGCCAGCATGAGCCAGAGTGCGATTTGCCCGGTCAGGGTGTGCGGATCCAGGATATCGAATTCTCCCTTTGCCAGGTGGTGCATGGCAAGGGTCCCGGAAACATCAAAAAGGAAACCTGTCCAGAAAGTTACCACATGCCAGGGTTTCAGTAATCGTGCAATTCTTTCGGCCCAGATGCCGGTGGAGTAAAAGACCAGTGCCAGGGTAATCAAGACCGTGGATAGAATCATCATTTTTAACAGGTTTTGCCCGTAAAAGTATGAATATTTTGGAAGCTGCTCAGCTCAGATCGACGGTCAGAATATCTCCATCCGGCATCACATCGAATTTTCTAAGAGGCGATGATGCAGGTCCGTTCAGGACCGTGCCAGTCGTACTGAAGATGGATTCATGGCAGGGGCAGGGGAGGTTCTGATTGCTGTGATTGTAGCTCACCTGACATCCCTGGTGGGTACAGACACTGGAAAGGGCGATATATCCGCTTCCGGTGTTTATAAGCATGATGTTGTTAACCACCATGGACCCCCCTTCCGGGACGAGACTGCTGAAATTACTGTTATTCAGGTCAATGGTCAGTGTGTTATCCGATGGATCCGTATTTCCGTTTTCCGGACCCAACTCTTCTTTCTGGCAGGAGCTCAGGAGTGATGGAACGATGAAGACCGTAGCCGTACCCGCTGCAATGTTTTTGATTAATTGTCTTCTGTTCATGATAATAGATGGATTTTATGGACGGTAAACGGGCAGCAATATCCCTAACCCCGATTCTGTCTGAATTTTCAACAAATATCGCTGCCCGTACCTGACTAAGATTTATTCTTCCTGGTTGACAGACCGAAAGGTATATACAGCGGACACGTGGATATCAGTGACGTGGCCAGAAAAACCACCCCGATAATGCCCCACCAGGATTTAAAATAGATGCCGGCTGCCACTATGAGCAGACCGAGAACAAGCCGGATCCTTCTATCCAGTAATCCCATATTTTTTTTCATGATCAATTGATGATTTTTATTTAGTCCAAATATAATACAGGAAGGATGTGCAACATTGTGACCAGCGTCACAAAGGCTTGAGAATTTTGATCTTGCCACGTTCCAGGGAGATAAGTTGCTCTTTTTCCATCTGTTTCAGCAGGCGGCTGATCACCTCCCTGGCCGTTCCAAGCTGACCAGCAGCAGTCGGGTTCTTTTTTCTACGATGGCTTCGGCCTGGCTCTCTTTTTCATTCAGGCAGGAAGTAATGGAAAGAATGCAGCTTTCTCCCGGTTCAATATGGTAAAAGACAATTTCCCTCCCGGTGGGGTCCAGTTTCCGAAGCTTGATGGAACCATCCAGTACCAGAGGGACTTGTTTAATAAACTGTTGTTCCTTCAGGATAATTGTGCCTGCACTTAGCTCCCGGATTTCCGCATTCGCCAGCTCGTCCATGATATCCTTCTCAAAGGAAAAATGGGATATTAGATTTTCGGGACTCATACCAGTATTTTATCCGTATAACACTGCATGAAATTTATTGTTCCAAAGCGAAAGAGATAACTCCTAGCAAATTAGGGGATTAAGAAAAAGGCCCGTCCTGGGAAGGACAGGCTCTTTAAGCTGTTCAGGCTTGATCTGTTTCAGTCCTCGACGCCGAATTTAAAGATGGTCTGGGAAACAAAGTTCTCACCAGGGCGAAGTATGGTACCTGGGAAATCAGGCTGATTGGGCGAATCGGGAAAATGCTGTGTTTCCAGGCACAGGCCGGCATATTGCTCGTAGACCCTCTTGCCGGATACCAGCGAACCGTCCAGAAAGTTCCCTGTATAGAACTGCACCCCGGGTTCGGTGGTATGTACCTCCAGATAGCGCCCTGTTTTGGGATCCAGTACTTTGGCGGCCAGGGTTTTCTCCCCCTCCGGACCATCGATCACAAAGTTATGGTCATAGCCCAGGGGCTCGTTGTTCAGCTCATCAAAACCTTCTCCGATTATAGTTGGCTTTCTGAAATCAAAGGGAGTTCCCTCCACATTGGCCAGTTCTCCGGTGGGGATCAGCTCCTCATTCACCGGGGTATACCTGGATGCATTCAGATAGAGGATGTGATCCAGGATAGTCCCTTCCCCCGCCAGGTTAAAATAGCTGTGGTTGGTCAGGTTCAGTACCGTGGCCTTGTCGGTTTTAGCTTCATAGGTAATAAACAGCTGGTCCATCAGCAATTCATAGGTCACCGTCACGTCCAGCTTTCCCGGGTAGCCCTCCTCGCCATCGGGACTTGTATAACTCAGCTTCAGCGCAGCACGTTCGTCGCAGGCGATTACCTCAGGGATCCAGAGTTTCTTGTCAAAACCCCTGAGCCCTCCGTGCAGGGAGTTGTTCCCATTATTTGCGGCCAGGTGGTATAGCTCTCCATCCAGGGTGAATTGGGCTTTGGCAATCCGGTTCCCATATCTTCCCACCAGGGCTCCAAAGTAGGGGTGGCCTTCCAGGTAGGGCTCCAGCTTATCAAAACCAAGGGTAATAATGCCTGATTTTCCATTCTTATCGGGAGTGTGGATCCCTGTAATGATGCCTCCGTAGTTGGTAATAGTGACGATAATCTCTCTTTCATTCCTGAGGGTGTAGAGCATGGCCGAATCCCCTTCGGGAGTCAGACCGAAAAAAGACTTTTCCACTTTGCATTTGGGATTCTTCGCTTCGGTGGCGGAAGAGCCTTTCTCGGAGGGGTTGCATCCGGTTAGTATTAAAAAAACAATCAGTGAAAGTCCCGTGATAAGCGGGAATCCGGATAGATCAATAAATTTCCTGTTCATGATATGTACGATTAAGGTTTTAGATTCTTTCGAACTCCAGCCTTTCTCCCCGGATCATCTCATTAAAGAGCCCGTCCATATAGGCCAGCTTCCCGTTGACCCAGGTATGGCTTACTTTGGAGTGAAAAACCTCTCCCTGGAAAGGAGACCAGCCACATTTATAGTGAATATTGCTATGGGCCACGGTCCACTCCTGTTCCATATCCACCAGTACCAGGTCTGCTTTGAATCCGGGTTCAATGAAACCACGATCCTTCACTCCAAAAAGCCGGGCAGGGGCATGGCACATCTTCTCTACCACCTTTTCCATGCTGATCTTTCCCCGGTGAACCAGTTCCAGCATGGCGTTCAAAGAGTGTTGGACCAGGGGGCCTCCCGAAGGGGACTGGAAATATCTGCTCTGCTTTTCCTCGATGGTATGTGGTGCATGATCGGTGGCAATCACATCCAGCTTATCGTTCAAAACGGCAGCCAGGAGTGAATCGCGGTCATGTTTTGTTTTAATGGCGGGGTTCCACTTTATGAGGGTTCCTTTCCGCTTATAGTCGCCATCATCGAACCAGAGGTGATGAACGCAAACCTCTGCAGTAATCCGTTTCTTTTTAAAATCGGTTCCCTGTTCAAACAGCTCCAGTTCCCGGGCTGTGGATAAATGAAGAACATGCAGCCGGGCATTGTGTTTCCGGGCCAGTTCCACAGCCCGGGAACTGGAAAGGTAACAGGCTTCCTCGCTTCGGATCACGGGGTGCAGCTTCATCGGGACCTCATCGCCATACTCATCCCTTGCCTTCTGAATGTTCCTCCGAATGGTGGGCTCATCTTCACAGTGGGTGCAGATGAGCGTGGGTGATCCTGCAAAGATATTTTCCAGTGCTTTCGGGTCGTCCACCAGCATATTTCCGGTGGATGATCCCATAAATACCTTAACCCCGCAGTTTCTGGACGGATCGAGTTTTTTTATTTCCTTCAGGTTATTGTTGGTTGCTCCCAGGTAAAAGGAGTAATTGGCCATGGAGACCTCCGAGGCCCTGGTATACTTCTTTTCCAGTTCCTCGATGGAGGTAGCCGGTGGCTTTGTATTGGGCATCTCCATGTAGGAGGTGATGCCGCCTGCCACTGCAGCTTTTGATTCTGTGGCAATCTCGCCCTTGTGGGTCAGTCCGGGTTCCCTGAAGTGTACCTGGTCATCGATGACACCGGGAAGAAGATATTTTCCGCCGGCATCAACTTCCTCGGCCAGATCCTGTTCCGCCCCGGGCTCGCCAGCTCCCATGGCCCGGATAATCCCTCCCCTGACCAGTACAAATCCATGGGTGATGTTCCCGGCATTGACAATTTTCGCGTTTTTAATCAGGTAGTTATTCATGATCTCTTTATTCAGGTACTGTTCCTTTTGTAGTTTTTGAACCAGCTGCCGGTTCTTAATCCAATGACTCCGAAAATGGCTTCACTGACGATTTTACCTGACATTTTTGAGCTTCCTTCTTTGCGGTCGGTGAAAATAATGGGAAGCTCCACCACACGGAAACCATATTTCCAGGCCTTGAATTTCATTTCGATCTGGAACGCATATCCTTTAAACTTGATCCTGTCCAGCCTGATAACCTCCAGGACTTCACGGCGGTAACAGACAAAGCCGGCTGTGGCATCCCGCACCTTCATGCGGGTGATCAGCCTGACATAGACCGAGGCGAAATAGGAGATCAACACCCGGCTCATGGGCCAGTTCACCACGTTTACTCCCGAAATATACCGCGATCCGATGGCTACATCGGCCAGGCCCTTCATGCAGGTCTCGAACAGTCTGGGCAGGTCGCCTGGATCGTGGGAGAAGTCGGCATCCATTTCACAGATATACTGGTAATCTCTTTCCAGGGCCCACTGAAAACCTTTGATATAGGCAGTTCCCAAACCCAGCTTGCCGGGTCGTTCGAGCAGGTGAAGCGACCTGGTATATCTGGATTGCAGCTCTTTGATCCGTTTTCCGGTGCCGTCCGGCGAATTGTCGTCCACAATCAGCAGGTCCACCTTTAGGGGCAGACCCAGGACCACCTCCACCAGGCTGCCGATATTCTCAATCTCATTATATGTAGGGACAATAACTAGTCGATCACTCATAATATGTATGGCCTTAGAAACAAAATTACATCATTTTTCCAAGTTTTTATCAGTCAGGTAAAAGTAAAGGCTTATATTTGCTGCCCGTTCTGCGAAGCGAAGTTCTATAAAAAGTGTTTTGTGAACACCTGATTACCAGTCGAATACAATTTATTTTCAAAAAATATATAAAAAGATTTGGTGATTCAATTTTAAAGCGCTTATCTTTGCATCCGCTTTAAACAAGCAGTTGTTCTTAAAACAAGGTTGAAGAGAGAGTTTTTTCCGGAGCGAAAGCCTCGAAAAAAGTGAAGAAAAGTTGTTGTGGATTAAGATAAAGTTTTTAACTTTGCATTCCGCAAAAACCATAGTTGAAACGGAACATAGTTCTTTGAAAATATTGAAGTAAGAAATAGGTAAAGAAGTCACCTGAAATTCCAAAATGAATTTTAAGGAGTGAAGAATCTTGAGCATATTAAATTTTTTTACAACGAAGAGTTTGATCCTGGCTCAGGATGAACGCTAGCGGCAGGCCTAACACATGCAAGTCGAGGGGTAACGATGTCTTCGGACAGTCGACGACCGGCGCACGGGTGAGTATCGCGTTTGTAACCTACCTTTAACTGGAGAATAGCCCGAAGAAATTCGGATTAATGCTCCATAATACTATGATCTGGCATCTTTTTATAGTTAAAGCTCCGGCGGTTAAAGATGGACATGCGTAACATTAGTTTGTTGGTGAGGTAACGGCTCACCAAGACTACGATGTTTAGGGGGTCTGAGAGGATGGTCCCCCACACTGGTACTGAGACACGGACCAGACTCCTACGGGAGGCAGCAGTGAGGAATATTGGTCAATGGGCGCAAGCCTGAACCAGCCATGCCGCGTGAAGGATGACGGCCCTATGGGTTGTAAACTTCTTTTATACGGGAAGAAACTTCTCTACGTGTAGGGAACTGACGGTACCGTACGAATAAGCATCGGCTAACTCCGTGCCAGCAGCCGCGGTAATACGGAGGATGCAAGCGTTATCCGGATTTATTGGGTTTAAAGGGTACGTAGGCGGAAAATTAAGTCAGTAGTGAAATCCCGCAGCTTAACTGTGGAACTGTTATTGATACTGGTTTTCTTGAATATAGTTGAGGTAGGCGGAATATGTAATGTAGCGGTGAAATGCTTAGATATTACATAGAACACCGATTGCGAAGGCAGCTTACTAAGCTATGATTGACGCTGAGGTACGAAAGCGTGGGGAGCGAACAGGATTAGATACCCTGGTAGTCCACGCCGTAAACGATGATCACTCGTTGTTGGCAATACATCGTCAGCGACTGAGCGAAAGCATTAAGTGATCCACCTGGGGAGTACGATCGCAAGATTGAAACTCAAAGGAATTGACGGGGGCCCGCACAAGCGGAGGAACATGTGGTTTAATTCGATGATACGCGAGGAACCTTACCTGGGCTTAAATGTAGAGCGACGGACCGGGAAACTGGTCTTTCTTCGGACGATCTACAAGGTGCTGCATGGCTGTCGTCAGCTCGTGCCGTGAGGTGTCGGGTTAAGTCCCATAACGAGCGCAACCCTCATCATTAGTTGCCAGCGGGTAATGCCGGGAACTCTAGCGAGACTGCCACCGTAAGGCGAGAGGAAGGTGGGGATGACGTCAAGTCAGCACGGCCCTTATGTCCAGGGCTACACACGTGTTACAATGGTCGGTACAAAGGGCAGCTACCTGGTGACAGGATGCTAATCTCTAAAACCGGTCTCAGTTCGGATCGAAGTCTGCAACTCGACTTCGTGAAGCTGGATTCGCTAGTAATCGCGCATCAGCCATGGCGCGGTGAATACGTTCCCGGGCCTTGTACACACCGCCCGTCAAGCCATGGAAGCTGGGGGTACCTGAAGTCCGTAACCGTAAGGAGCGGCCTAGGGTAAAACTAGTAACTGGGGCTAAGTCGTAACAAGGTAGCCGTACCGGAAGGTGCGGCTGGAACACCTCCTTTCTAGAGAGGTTCTTTACGATGACTTCTTTCCTATCTTACTTCATTATTTATATATCCTGAAGCGTATTTTGACGCTTTAACTGATATTATCCCGTTGCTCAGTATGAGATTGTGAAAACGATTTCATCCGGGATCACGGGTACTGAGTGAAGAGATTAATAGTCCCGTAGCTCAGGTGGTTAGAGCGCTACACTGATAATGTAGAGGTCCCCAGTTCAAGTCTGGGCGGGACTACTCAAAATGCGGGGGATTAGCTCAGTTGGCTAGAGCGCCTGCTTTGCACGCAGGAGGTCAAGGGTTCGACTCCCTTATTCTCCACAACTCCAGATTCCGATGTATCGGATAGGAAAAAGTTCTTTGACATATTGGAAAGAAGATTTTTTAAATAACCGTATTTGAAAAAAGTAAGTAAGAGCGTATGGTGGATGCCTAGGCTCTCAGAGGCGATGAAGGACGTGACAAGCTGCGATAAGCTACGGGGAGGTGCAAATAACCGCTATATCCGTAGATTTCCGAATGGGGAAACCCACCTGGTTGAAGACCAGGTACTCCGCAAGGAGGGCGAACCCGGCGAACTGAAACATCTAAGTAACCGGAGGAAGAGAAAACAATAGTGATTCCCTAAGTAGTGGCGATCGAACGGGGAAGAGCCCAAACCAAAGTCGTTTCGGCGGCTTTGGGGTTGTAGGACTACAACATGGATTATAGATTCGAAATGGAATTTTCTGGAAAGTTAAACCATAGAGAGTGAAAGTCTCGTACATGTAAGAATTTAAAATCCTAGTAGTATCCTGAGTAGCGCGGAACACGAGAAATTTTGCGTGAAACTGCCAGGACCATCTGGTAAGGCTAAATACTCCTGAGAGACCGATAGTGAACTAGTACCGTGAGGGAAAGGTGAAAAGCACTTCGAACAGAAGAGTGAAATAGTACCTGAAACCATGCGCTTACAAACGGTCGGAGTCCCCTTGTGGGATGACGGCGTGCCTTTTGCATAATGAGCCTACGAGTTACTCCTCACTAGCAAGGTTAAGTTCTTCAGGAACGAAGCCGAAGCGAAAGCAAGTCTGAATAGGGCGTCTAGTTAGTGGGGGTAGACGCGAAACCTGATGATCTATCCATGGCCAGGTTGAAGTAACGGTAACACGTT
>JARGFM010000011.1:0-12289 GCA_029210725.1 Bacteroidales bacterium
ATTATCAAGGAATTTTTGGGCAAAAACAAGCTGGGTTTTACCACTCAGGATGTGATTAGGGCATTCCCGGAATGAAACAGGCTGTACTTAACCAGACTGCTTACAGAAATGCTACGCCAGGGGATGCTGCTTAAAGTAGTACGTGATACATATCTCATTATTCCTTTTAATGCTAATCCGGAATCCTACGTTCCCGATAGAAACCTTGTGGCTAAATACATCATGCAGAATAAGGAGTATTATATCGGGTATGCTTCAGCAATGAAGATCCATGGGCTCACCCTCCAATCCGCAGACAAGGAATATGTGGTCACCAAAAGGCAAATTAAACCGTCCATCAGAACACACAGGGGAATCACATATCAATTTATTCACCATGATGCAACCCGATTCTTCGGTTTTAGCAGCCTTTGGATCAACAAGAGCGAACAAGCCATGGTGAGTGATCTGGAGAGGACAATCGTGGATGTGGCTACCAAACCGCAACTTTCCGGTGGCATTGTTGAGCTTGGAAAGGCCATCTTTCAGACGACAGATAGGATCGACCATGATAAGTTGTTTTATTACTTCTCAAGAAATAATATTCTGGCAGCAAAGAAGAGATATCTGTTCCTTACCGAAATACTGGGTCTGGAATGGACCGATGATCATGATAGAATGATGAAAGAATTAGGAACCAGCATCTCTCTGTTAGATCCTGCAGCCCCACATCAGGGGCCAAAAAAAAGCAATTTCGGTTTGAAGATCAATGTGGACCCGCTCCTCATTAAGCGGAAAGTCCTTGCTACAAGTTAGTACTGATACCATTAAGGACCGCCACACTATTAAGGACCGACACGCTATTATTGATCTGCACGCTATTAAGGACCGACACGCTATTATTGATCTGTACAATATTAAGGACCGGCACGCTATTATTGATCTGTACAATATTAAGGACCGGCACGCTTACCGTCCCGCCTTTGTTCTTTTTCTCCCTAACTAACACCCTTACAAGATAATGGGACACCCAAAAACGTAGAAATCAACCTCCTAAAATGCTGATTTTCTCAATTCTAATAAATCACTCCGAAAACAGTGATGAAAACAGAAGCTGTTGCAGGCCATACTAAAAAACTGTAATCTGAGTGGCTAAAGGCTATGGATCTATTTGAGATATTCGTTCAGTTTGTCGTCCAGGTAATGCCTGCGCAGGCCTACCGCCAGGATAACGCCATCGCCATTGATGAGAAAGTTAACAGGGATGGACGAAACCTCGTATTCAATGGCCGCCTCTGAATATCTTCCCTTCAGATCGCTCACATGATATTCCCACTCCAGGCTGTCCTTTTCAATGGCCGCAACCCAGTCATCCCGGTCCCGGTCAAGGGACACACTATAGATGGTAAATCCGGAGCCGTTTACAAACTCCCTGTCCGTGTATTTGCGATAAATTTCCACCAGATAGGGATTATCCCGGCGGCAGGGGGGGCACCAGGCAGCCCAGAAATCGATCAGCACCATCTTTCCGCGCAGGGAGTGCAGCGAAATCTGTTTCCCCGTGGTAGATTCCAGCAGTAAATCCGGGGCAACCTGTCCGATACGGATGGCTTTCACCACCTCTTCTGCCGCCCTTAGGGGAATATCACTTCCCTGAGCTCCGGCCTGCTGGTTAGAGGAGAATAACATAAAGCCGGCTGCCAGTATCATGTAGTAGACAATCTTCATATTCAAGTTTTAGTATGGGGCCCAATATACTAAACCTTCAGGAATAATGCCTGCAGCCACCATATCGGTGGCCAGGGGATTGGTCCCGGCAATGATCAGATCGGTCTTGACCAGGTCGCCGTCGGAAGGTCCATTCCCCTCCATGGAGGTCGAAGCGTCAATCACCGTCAGTCCAGGGGGACAGGCCCGGACCATGTCCATAATCTCAAAGGACACACAGGGAGAGTTCTTTTCAAAAGCCTCTTTGGTGGTGCAGTGGGGATCGGGGCTTACCAGGTTGGACTTCAGTATGATACGAAGAGGAAAAGCCGGAGGCGATGCCCAGGGTGCCGACCACCCCTGTAAGCACAAATTCGCGTCGCGTGAGGATTGAGAAGTATAACCAGTTTTACCTTATCTTCAAAATTGTTATAACTATTTTGAACTTATATTGGATATTGCTATATTTCGCTTATGATTCCACGCATACCCCTTGAGAAAATCACAAGGCAACTAAACCGTCAAAGAGCCATCATCATCTATGGTCCGCGCCAATGCGGTAAGACGACTCTGCTAAATATGCTTACGCCTCAGCTGAATGGAGAATATCTATGGCTGAACGGAGATGACAATGCGGATGCAGCCCTGCTATCCGACAACTCAAGAGAACGCTTAAAAAGAGTTATTGGAAAGAATAAATACCTCATTATTGATGAAGCCCAGGAAATCGAGCAGATTGGTAAAAAGATAAAAATCATCATCGATGCCCTGCCTGGTATTTGTCCAATCTTATCAGGTTCATCGGCATTTGAACTGGCAAATAAGATGAATGAGCCGCTGACCGGACGCAAATTCGAAATCTTCCTCTTCCCGGTAGCCTTTTCTGAGATGTCGGCATATCACGGACTCAGAAAGGAAATTCAACAGCTTGAGAGCAGGTTGATTTTTGGTTCCTATCCGGAAATTGTTATGAATCCGGGACAAGAGAAGGAGCTGTTAAAGGAACTAAGCAGCAGCTACCTTTACAAGGATGTATTCAAATATGGAAATATCCGGAAACCCAAAGAACTGGAGAAAATAGTCACTTTGTTGGCCTGGCAGCTTGGAAGTGAAGTGAATATATCGGAATTAGCCAGAGAAGCCGGTACTTCATCCCATACAGTTGAACGTTATTTGGACCTGCTGCAGAAATCATATATTATTATTGAATTGCCTGCCTTTTCCAGGAACCATCGCAACGAGATAAAAAAGAACAAGAAGATTTATTTCATTGATAACGGGATTCGCAATACTTTGGTTGGAAACCTGGATCTTTTGGCAACAAGAAGTGATGCAGGTGCATTATGGGAAAATTACCTGGTGTCTGAAAGACATAAGCTCAATGCATTCAAGGGATTTCATGGTTACAAATATTTCTGGAGAACCAAACAACAGCAGGAAATTGATTACCTGGAGGAATCCGATGGCAAGATCGACGCTTTTGAATTCAAATGGAACCCCGCCAAAAAAGCAAAAATTCCGCTCACCTTCACCAAAAACTATCCTGTCAACAGCACGACTCTGGTGAATCCGGACAATTATGAACTTTTTCTGAATAAGGACTGAATCACAGTACTTGAAATACGCTTCTGTTTACTCATAACTGTCTGTCATTACATTGTACAGCCAAGTTACGTCAGAAGCCCTGTATCTGTCAAGTAAATTATTGAATATTATGGATTTAGTCCCTGAATAAGCGCTTTCCCTATTTAAGAAGTTCCTTCAGCTTATCTTCCAGATAATACCCCCGCAGGCCCACGGAAACGATGATGCCGTCTCCGTCGATAAGGGTGTTTGCCGGAATGGAAGAAACTTCGTACTCCAGGGCCGGGGCGGATTGCCATCCTTTCAGATCGCTTATATGCGATTCCCATTCCAGACTATCCTTCTCAATTGCTGCAGTCCATGCTTCTTTACTTCTGTCAAGGGAAACACTATAGATTGTAAACCCGGAACCGTTTATAAACTCTTTGTCCTTATAGTGGCGATATACCTTCACCAGATTGAGATTCTCCCGGCGACAGGGGCCGCACCAGGCAGCCCAGAAATCGATCAGGACCATCTTACCCCGGAGGGAGGACAGGGAAATGGTTTCCCCTGCCGGAGATTCAAAAACCAGTTCAGGCGCCCGGTCTCCTATTTGGAGACCTGTCGACACTTCTTCCCGAAGCATCTCCGAATCCCCGCTTTGCTGACCATTAACACCCTGGGGCCAAAGGGAGAAAAGGGCGATTGTTATCATCAATACAGGGTGTGCAGCTTTCATATTCCAGATTTTGTAAGGGGGCTAATATATAAAATATTAGTTCACACAGCTCCGGCCGAACTGCGCAGGATGCTCTCCGGGCCGCAGAGACCAGGATCAGGCCATGGGGAAGGCAGGGCTATTTCAGGTACTCTTTCAGCTTGTTATCGAGGTACTCCCCTCTCAGGTTCTTGGCCAGAATGATCCCATCCCCGTCGATCAGGAAGTTTGCCGGGATGGCCATCACCCCGTACTGGGCTGCAGGAACGGATTGCCAGTATTTGAGATCGCTCACGTGGGATTCCCATTCCAGTCCGTCTCTTTCGATGGCTGCCACCCAATCCTCTTTGGTCCGGTCCAGGGACACCCCGTAAACCGTAAAACCAGATCCGTTTACAAATTCTTTATCCTTAAAACGATGGTAGCTCTTTACCAGGTTGGGATTCTCGACCCGGCAGGGGGAACACCAGGCGGCCCAGAAATCAATCAGGACCATCTTACCCCGGAGTGATGAGAGGGAGATTTTCTCCCCTGCGGGAGATTCAAAGACCAGTTCAGGGGCTCTTTCACCAATATTTATTCCGGTTTTTATCCCGTTCTTTACCCCGCCCGGAGCTTCTGTTACGGTGGCATTTCCACCCCTGGATCCACAGGAGACCAGGAACAATGAGGTCCATAGAAGATACAATAGAGTTTTCATATAATCAAAGTTAGGGTTGTGATGCAAAAGTAGAAAATCCTGCGGATTAATCTTCACGGCGAATGGAGGCCCCCAGCTGATTGAGCCGGATATCGATGTTCTCATAGCCCCGGTCGATCTGTTCGATGTTATAGATCGTGCTGGTTCCTTCGGCCGACATGGCTGCGATGAGCAGGGCCACTCCCGCCCGTATATCGGGCGAGGACATGGTGGTCGAGCGCAGCCGAATCCTGTGATCCAGTCCGATTACGGTGGCCCGGTGAGGATCGCAAAGAATAATCTGTGCTCCCATGTCGATCAGTTTATCCACGAAAAAGAGCCTGCTCTCAAACATCTTCTGATGGATCAGTACACTCCCTTTGGCCTGGGTGGCTGTAACCAGGATAACACTCAGCAGGTCAGGAGTCAGACCGGGCCAGGGAGCATCGGCAATGGTCATAATGGCCCCGTCGATAAAGGTTTCAATGGTATAGTGATCCCGGGCCGGTACAAAGAGGTCGTCTCCCCTCCTCTCCAGGCAAATTCCCAGGCGCTGAAACGCATTGGGGATGATGCCCAGCTGCTCAAAGGCCACCTCTTTGATGGTAATCTCTGATCGGTTCATGGCAGCCATCCCAATGAAGCTGCCCACTTCAATCATATCGGGCAGTATGGTATGCTCGGTTCCTCCCAGGCTATCCACGCCATGGATGGTCAGCAGGTTAGATCCGATGCCGTCTATGGAAGCTCCCATCCGGACCAGCATATGACAGAGCTGCTGGATGTAGGGTTCGCAGGCCGCGTTGTAAATGGTGGTATCCCCCTCTGCCATCACACCGGCCATAATTATATTGGCCGTCCCGGTAACCGAAGCCTCATCCAGGTGCATGTAGGCACCCTTCAGCCTGGAGGCATTCACCTGATATAAGTGATCGGCATGGTCAAAATCAAAACTGGCTCCCAGGGCCAGGAATCCGAGGAAATGTGTATCGAGCCTTCTGCGTCCGATTTTGTCCCCTCCCGGCTTGGGCAGTACCGCCTTCCCGAAGCGGGCCAGCAAGGGCCCGAGGATCATAACCGATCCCCTCAGAGACGCCGACTGCCGGATAAAGGCCTCGGTGCGGCAATAGTCCAGGTCAACTCCTGCCGCACGAAACTGATAACTGGAAGGGGAAAGCTGCCGAACATCCACACCCATATCCCGGAGTAGTTCCATAAGGAGCAATACATCCTTGATGCGCGGAAGATTGTGTATGGTGATCGCTTCAGGGCTCAGAAGCGTGGCACACAAAATCTGAAGTGCTTCATTCTTAGCACCCTGGGGAGTGATCTCCCCTTTCAGTCCATGTCCTCCCTCAATAATGAACTTACCCATGGAACAGGTATGTGCTGGCTACTGCTTGTGTTGATGCTGATAGTACTGCTGCTTGTATTTCCCCTTTTTACCTCCACTCTTCTGCTTGGGGGCGACGGGACGGTTCTTGGCAAGGATATCTTTAGTTTCGGGTAATTTCAGTTCCGGATTCACCTCCAGAACACCCCCGGAAAGGACCTTCATATCCCCGAAGATCTCCTCATCGCTTACTGCTTCCCTGTTCCAGGTAAGATAAGATTTCTTCATATGGTAGGCAATCATCTTTACCAGGTCATCTTTCTCCTCACCAGGCTCCAGTGCAACAGCCTTCTCGATCATCAGGACAATGGAACGGCCATAATGCTTCTTGGCAATCCGGTGCTGATGATAGGGAACCTTTTCAGGTTTGCTTTTCAGGGACTCGGGCTCAGGCCAGGGGTAAGGCGAATCTATATCCAGATCAAAATCGGCAATGATGGCCAGGTGATCCCAAAGCTTGTGCTTGAAATCGTTGACATCTCTCAGGTGGGGATTCAGGTTTCCCATCACTCCAATCACGGTGCGGGCAGCCTTGTTTCGTTCGTCACGATCCTTGATGGTTTTAATATGGTTCACCATTTTATGGATATTCCTCCCATATTCGGGCAGGATCAACTTATCCCGGCTGGAATTATAATCGTATGTCATGGATTGAAATTTTTACAAAAGTAGTTCTTTCTTTTTAATCCACCACCCTGAGCTTGGCAAACTTGAGTAATAGCTGTTTGGTTCCGATGGGGAATAGCACGGTGGCTTTGATGTTGGAACCGGTTCCCTCCAGCTGGTGCACCTCCCCAATTCCAAAACGGGGATGCTCCACCCGGGTACCCACCCGGATCATTCCGGGATCGGAGGGGGTGAAATCTTCAGGGGTCTGAGAGACTGCCTGGTTCACATTTACCAGATTGCGGCCTCCCGGACGGACCTGGGATGGCTGTTGCTTCTTCTCCATGATTCTCCGGTAGCTTTCAGGAACAAATTTTTCCTTTTCACCCTCGCCCCTGCCGCTGCCCGGAAGCACGGGATAGAAATCGGGAGGAAGTTCCAGGTAACGGGGATCAATCTCTTTGATAAAACGGCTGGGTGAACAGGCATTCTGGATGCCCCATTTATAACGCTGGGCCGCGTAGGTGATCACGGCGCTCTTCTCCGCCCTGGTCAGTGCCACATAAAACAGCCTGCGCTCTTCTTCCAGATCTTTGGGATTATCGGTGCTCATTTGTGAGGGAAAGAGCTCCTCCTCCACCCCCGCAATTACCAGGTGTTTAAATTCGAGCCCTTTAGCCGAATGTATCGTCATGATAGTCACCCTGTTCTTGTCCTCCTCCTTTTCCTGGTCCGCATCGGTCATCAGGGTCACCTCCTGCAGGTAACTGCCCAGATTCATCTCCCCCTCCCTGTCAGGGTCATCCGTAAAAACCTTGATCCCGTTGAGCAGCTCCTCGATGTTTTCATACCTGCTCACATTCTCCGGGGTACGGTCCGACCGAAGTTCACTGATGATGCCGGTCTCACTGGCAATGGTATAGGCCAGGTCGAAGGCTACCATCTCCGGAAGCCGCTGCCTGAAACTCCTGATCATCTGAGTAAAGCCCTGCAGCTTATTCAGGGTTCCCCTGTTAAAGCCGAGATTGACCTGGTCGAGGTGCGTCAGTACCTCCCAGATGGGGGAATCCAGCTTTTCTGCATAGCCGTTCAGCTTTTCCAGGGTGGTCTTCCCGATCCCCCGCATGGGGTAGTTGAGGATCCGTTTGAGCGACTCGTCGTCCCTCGGATTGACGGTGAGCCGGAAATAGGCCAGCAGGTCCTTAATTTCCTTGCGCTGATAAAAAGACAGTGAACCGTAAACCTTGTAGGGAATGTTCATCCGCCGGAGACTCTCTTCAAAGATCCGGCTCTGCGCATTGGTCCGGTAAAGAATGGCAAAATCTTTATGCTCCAGCTGCTCTCTGAAACGCAGATCGGAGATATGCCCGGCGACCAGGTAGCCCTCCTCCCGGTCGTCCGAAGCCTTTAGTACCCGGATGGGTTCTCCGCTTTCATTTCTGGAAAAGACCTCCTTGGAGATCTGCCCCCTGTTCTTTTTAATGACACTGTTGGCCGCCTTGACAATGGTCTGGGTGGAGCGGTAGTTCTGTTCCAGCTTATAGATGCGGTAATCGGGATAGTCATTCTTAAAATTCAGGATATTTTCGATGCGCGCTCCCCGGAACGAATAGATACTCTGGGCATCATCCCCAACCACACAGAGGTTACGTTGAAGCTCCGATAGTTTCTTCACAATCAGGTACTGGGAGTAATTGGTGTCCTGATACTCATCCACCAGCACATAATCGAAGGTCGCCCGGTATTTGTCAAGCACCGCCGGATGATCCCTGAACAGAAGGTTGGTCTGCAGCAGCAGATCGTCGAAGTCCATGGCGCCAAAATGTTTGCAACGCTTCACATAACGGTCATACACCTCGCCCAGCCGCGGACGGCGCGATATCTGGTCGCGAACCTGAAACTCACCGCTGCCCAGGTAAACATCCGGGGTAACCAGGTTATTCTTGGCAGCTGAGATACGTCCGAATACTTCAGCGGGCTTGTAGATCTTTTCATCCAGGCCGAGCTCCCGGACAATGGTTTTCACCAGACTGCGTGAATCGATGGTGTCGTAAATGGTAAAGTTGGAAGGAAAACCCAGCACCCCGGCCTCCCGTCGCAGTATCCTGGCAAAGAGGGAATGGAAGGTCCCCATCCAGAGGCTGCGGGCCAGATCGAGCGAAACCATGGTGGCGATCCGCTCCTTCATTTCGTTGGCCGCCTTGTTGGTAAAGGTGAGGGCCAGGATTCTCGAAGGACTGATCCCCATGGAAAGCAGGTAGGCTATCCGGTAGGTCAATACCCGTGTCTTGCCCGATCCTGCGCCGGCAATGACCAGTGCCGGTCCCTTGTAATTTAGTACCGCTTCCTGCTGCGCCTCGTTCAAGTCCTGCCTGATTTCTTCCACCTGCTCCTCTGTTTTTATGGGCTGACTAAGATAATATATGTTGATGGATAATATCCAACGCTGATCGCAGGTGATATGATAATTTATTGCACAGTTGAGCTAAATGTTGCATTTTTACGGCCCCTTTGTTTGTATAATAATTTGGCAATAATTCGTTTATAGAATAAACATCTGTCATGACACTACCCGGAGCGGTTGATAAAAAGTATCTCAGGTGCCTGGCAGCGGCAGTAATCGCGGCCCTGGTTCTGGGGCAGGATACCGTGGCACAAATAAGTTCAGGCTCTGCCGATCATGTGGATACGCTGACCTATCTGCCGGGAAATCCTGCAGAAGACCCCCTCTTTGTCTTCTACCAGCCGGAAAGCGGAAGCAATCCCGGATCCCTGACTGCCACCTACCAGGGAGCAGGGCCCTTTAATTTTGAATGGAGCAGGTACAATCCGGCGGTCAACGGTTTTGATCCGGCTTTCAGCAGTGAAACGGGAGCCGGCTCCTCCACGGTATCCAACCTGGATGAAGGGGGGTACAGGGTCCGGATCTGGAACGAAACAGGTACCGATGTCACCTATATGTCGTGGGTCATGCTGGATCATTTACGCGACAGTGTGGTGCAAACCAGCGAGGGGACACTGCCGGGATTTCTTTATACCTGCGACTTTGTGGCCATTGCCGGATATGTTTTCCCGGATACGTTTAAATACTGGGATCTTGTATCACATAAAATGATCACCAGGGTCCTCGATTACTCTTTCAAGTGGACCTCTGACAACAATGAACTGGACATTCCCAATGACACCCTGGTGCTGCGGCCCAATATCTCCTATAAACCACCTTATAAGGATACGGAGTATTACCTCACTGCCACCGATGAGTTCGGAATGACCGCCGTGGATCAGGTCTTCTACGAGAGCATTCAGACCAGCGCCAGCTTCAGCATGGAATACCTGGACAAAGTGACCGGGGAATA
The DNA here is from genome assembly GCA_029210725.1 of Bacteroidales bacterium. NCBI lineage: Bacteria > Pseudomonadati > Bacteroidota > Bacteroidia > Bacteroidales > Bacteroidales bacterium. Next base: position 10,005 of record JARGFM010000011.1, read on the forward strand.
CACCCCGGATCTGTCTGGCGACTGGAGCCCCGGGGAGGGAAGTCTGGATGCCATGCTTACTGTCCGCTTCATCAATGAATCCCTGAATGGGGAAAGCTACCAATGGGTTTACCTGGACACGGTGGGGGGAGTCCTGGAGACAGAGACCACCTACGACCTGGAGACCGTAACCGAATTTACCTACGAAACCGCCGACGAGTATTACTATCCGTACATGATCTCCATCAGTGAAGAAAATTGTACGGATACCTTCAGGGTGGCGGAAGGCATTCACGTTGCACCCTCCCAGCTGGAAATTCCCAATGTATTCTCCCCCAACGGCGACGGAATCAATGACTATTTTGTTTTCAAGCACCAGTCGCTGGAATCGTGCAGGGTCACCATTGTGGACCGGACCGGGAAAATGGTCTACAAAAGAAAGATTCAAAATATCTACTCCTGGGACGGCTGGGACGGGAATATGCACGATAGTAACCGGAAGGCCCCGGAAGGACAGTATTATTTTGTCGTGGAAGCCATGGGCTATGATGGCATGGAATTCAGCGATCCGAACATTATTGAGCAATGGAAGCTGAACCGGGGGAATAACACGACGGGCAGCACCACCGGTACCGGCACTTCCGGCACACAAACCGGTGAAGAGGATACCAACCGGCTCTATACAGGCTGGCTCTACCTCTACCGGCATAAAGGCGAATTGTAAAGCCTGCTTAAACAGTATGCAGTGAAACAGTTGCGTATCGTTATCATCGTATTTATCCTGCTCACGGCGGGGGCCTTTCTCTGGCTTACCGCAGGCACAGATGCCCGGACCCTGCTCTTTGAGAGGATCATGGCAGGCGATGAACGGATGGTTTACCTGGTGCTGTTAATCAGTGTCCTTACCCTGCTCAGTACCCTCACCGGGCTCCCTGTCTTCTATCTGTCCATGGCCATGGGTTTCCTGCTGGATTTCACTCCGGCCCTCCTGATCTGCTGGGTCGTCAACCTGCTTTCGGTCCTGGCCTCGTTTTTTATGGTCCGCTCAGCCTTTTCGGACTATTTCAGAACAAAATACGGGAAAAAGAAACTGATCAGGCGGATCAACAAACGAATTGAAAATTACGGGCTCTGGAGCGTGGTATTCAGCCGGGGCATCTACATCCTCCCCACCAATCTGATCAATTTCAGCTTTCCGCTGAGCAACATCACCATCCGCTCCTACCTGGCGGGAACCACGATCGGATTAATTCCGGAGTGCCTGATTAATGTGCTTACGGGCTTCCTGATCAAACACGAGGTTATTCTTCTCTCCAGTCCCGAAACCAGAAGCTGGCAGGCAGCCATTACCGGGACATTTATCCTGCTGCTTTTGCTTGTTTTTTTTCTCCTAAAAATACGCCAGAACCGTCGTAAGAAGTTCAGAACATTGAAGGGAATTCCATTTGAAAATTAGTCAAAATTGAAGCTCTGTTCTGCAGAGCCCCGGTAGCGGATTGTTCTGCTGCCGGCACATATATTCACCATTTATCCGGCTCTTTTTCATATCATTAATCTGAAATCTGCCTGCTCCGTTCGTCACCTGGATGAAATGCTGTCTGGCGGGCAGCGGCTAATTGGTCAATTTTATTTTAAAGAAGAAATTTTTTATTGCAACTTGCAGGATGAAAGAGAATATGAAAAGGCTCATATTATCCATATTAATCCTGCTTGTCCTGGTCGCTGGGACCCTTGCCCAGAACTTACCACCGGTGTTTATCTCTGTACCGGTGACAGAGGCCACGGAAGAGGTGCTCTATGAATATACCGCCGTTGCCGAAGACGTGGACGAGCTCGATGTGCTTACCTACAGTGCCCCCGATCCCCTGCCCGCCTGGCTTACCTTCAATCCCGGCAACCAATTATTAAGCGGGACTCCCGGGAATGAGGATGTGGGCGCTCATGAAGTCACGATCCGGGTAAATGACGGAACGGTGGATGTGGATCAGGTTTTTACCATCACGGTGAGCAATGTCAATGATCCGCCTGTCTTTACTACGGTTCCGGATACGGTGGCCACGGAGGATGTGCTCTATTTATCTTCGGTGACTGCCACGGATGCGGATATTGGAGATGTCCTTACCTACAGTGCCCCCCTCCTGCCGGCCTGGTTATTGTTTGATGCAGGCACACAGGTTCTGAGTGGAACACCGGGCAATTCAGAGGTAGGTTATCACAGTGTCACTCTGAGGGTAAATGACGGAACGGTGGATGTGGACACCACTTTCACGATTCATGTGTATAATGCCAACGATGCCCCCGTCTTT
>JARGFM010000011.1:12389-126995 GCA_029210725.1 Bacteroidales bacterium
GGGTAAATGACGGAACGGTGGATGTGGACACCACTTTCACGATTCATGTGTATAATGCCAACGATGCCCCCGTCTTTACAAGCATTCCGGATACCACGGCCCTGGAAGATACTCCCTACTCTTCAGGAGTCACTGCCCTGGACATCGATGGAGACAGCCTTATTTTCAGAGCACCTGTGCTTCCTTCCTGGTTACTCTTCAATGATACCACACACATCCTGAGCGGAACACCTGTCAATGACGATGTGGGCGATCATGATGTTACCCTTACCATCTTCGATGGAACGGTAATCATCGATACCTCCTTTGTAATTACCGTTACCAACACAAATGACCTTCCCGTCTTTACCTCTGTGCCGGTCACCACGGGGCGGCAGGGAACTCTGTACACCTATACCGCCACGGCAGAGGATATGGACGGAGACACACTCACTTTCAGCGCTCCTGTGCTTCCCCTCTGGCTGACCTTTGATCCTGTAAGCCGTGTATTAAGCGGGACCCCCGCTAATGAGCATGTCGGGAATCAGAGTGTGTCCATAAATATCAATGATGGAACGGCAGATGTGGTACAATCCTTCACCATTGTTGTGGAGAATGTTAACGATCCCCCTGTCTTTACCTCCACACCCATTCTTGAAGCCCGGCCGGGAAGCGCTTATTCCTATACGGTTAGCGCCATGGATATGGACGGCGATGAGCTCTCTTTCACAGCGCGGGTGCTCCCCGGATGGCTGGACTTTGATCCGGTCACTCATGTGCTGAGTGCCACACCGGGAGACGGAGATATAGGGGATCAATTTGTTTCTATCCGGGTGTCTGATGGTTTGCTCCATGCGGATCAGATCTTTACCATTACTGTTGGTGACGGAAATCATTCCCCGACCTTCACTTCCGATCCGGCAACCTCCGTGGTGCTGGGAGATTCCTATGTTTATACCATTATTGCTCAGGATATTGACGGGGATGCCCTGACCTATTCTGCCCCTGAACTTCCCGGGTGGTTAACTTTCTATCCTGCAACCCATGTAATCAGCGGGGTCCCCCGTGTTGGAGATCTGGGTCGTCACTCTGTGACGGTAAGAGTAAGCGACGGAACCGTGTCGGCCGATCAGTCCTTCCGCATCACGGTCGAAAATCCAAACACTGCTCCGGTATTTACCTCCACGCCCAATACAAGCATCGTGGAAAAAAGGCTCTACGTCTATTATGTGACAGCCGAGGATGCAGACGAGGATAATCTGAGCTTCTCAGCTCCTCAGTTGCCCGGCTGGCTTAGCTTTGATCAACTGACCGGAGTTCTTCACGGCACCCCCGATTATGGAGACCTGGGTGATCACTCTGTGACACTGAGGGTGACAGATGGAGATATGGCCACAGACCAGAACTTCACCATCACGGTTGAAGCGGAATCGGGTGTGGGCATCTCGGATCTGCAATCGCCCGGCTTCATGAAGATTTATCCGAATCCGACCGGAGGCAGATTTGTGGTGGAGATGGCGGCCGGGCTTGAACAGGAGCTTATCCTGGAAATCCTGGATCCCCTGGGAAAAACTGTAATAAAGCAGGTATTCCCTCCTTACCATTTGATTCGCGAGGAGTACGATCTGACCAAGCGGCCCCCGGGCCTCTACTTTATCCGGATTTATCACGATTCGGGCCGGATCATTGGAAAACTGATTGTTTATTAGCGCATACAGCGACCACCGACCTGGAAAGGGCTATCTGTTCCTGATCCCCGAACACTGAGCATCTGACAATATGTCAATTCCAGCTCATTGGCTCAATATTTGACCTATCAGGGTCAAATTATTGAATTGTAATAGCGTATACGAATATGGCAAGGAAGTCTGAAAAAGCTGATAACCAGCGGAATAAAAAGGTCGAGGTTGAGGAACCCGTGAAACAGGAAGAGTCTCAAAAGGAGTTGGAGCAGGAAGAAACAGCTGAAGTGGCTGAAGAAGAAGAGCAGGAAGAGCCCCAAAAAGAGCCCACGGCAGAAGAAAAACTGGCAGAATTGCAGGATCGCTACCTGAGGCTGTCAGCCGAGTATGACAACTTTCGAAAAAGAACCCTGAAGGAGAAGATCGACCTGCAGAAAAACGCCAACGAGAACCTGCTGGTGGCTTTACTGCCTGTTGCAGATGATTTTGACAGGGCCCTGCTCTCGGTGGATGAAGCCCGGGATATTGAAGCGCTTAAAGAGGGAATGAAGCTGATCTCCGGCAAGTTCCATGGTTTCCTGAACCAACAGGGAATTAAAGAGATAGAGGCTGTCAACAAGGATTTTGACACAGACCTGCACGAGGCAGTTACCAAGATACCGGCCCCTTCAAAGAAGCTAAAAGGCAAAGTGGTGGATGTCATTCAAAAAGGATATTATCTGAATGACAGGGTCCTGAGATTTTCAAAGGTGGTTATTGGGGAATAAGATGGGAAAAAGAGATTATTACGAAATATTAGGCGTTTCTAAAAATGCCGCCCAGGACGAGATAAAGAAAGCTTACCGGCAACAGGCCCTCAAGTATCATCCCGATAAAAACCCGGGCGACAAAGAGGCTGAAGAGAAGTTCAAAGAGGCTGCTGAAGCCTATGAGGTCCTCTCCGATGAACAGAAACGGCAAAAATATGACCAGTATGGTCATGCTGCTTTCCAGAACGGCGGGGCCGGAGGTTTTGGAGGCGGAATGACCATGGAGGATATCTTTTCCCAGTTTGGGGATATCTTTGGGGGTTTCGGCGGCTTTGGCGGCTTCGGCGGCTTTGGCGGAGGTTCCAGGGGTGGCCATGTCACCAAGGGATCCAACCTGCGAGTGAAGGTAAATCTGAATCTGCAGGAGGTTTCGAGCGGCGTGGAGAAAAAGATAAAAGTTAAAAAATACGTCTCCTGCGATGCCTGTAACGGGTCGGGAGCCAAGCACGGTACCGCCAAAAGCACCTGTCCTACCTGTCACGGAAACGGCCAGGTAACCCGGGTAACCAATACCTTCCTGGGACAAATGCAAACCGCATCCACCTGTCCCACCTGTCATGGCGAAGGGACCACCATCAGCGAGAAGTGCGAGAGCTGCTATGGCGAGGGGATAGTGAAAAAGGATGAGGTGATCAAGATCAATATCCCCGCGGGAGTCGCTGAAGGCATGCAGGTGAAGATGAGCGGGAAAGGCAATGCAGCCCGGCGGGGTGGAGTCAACGGCGACCTCCTGGTGATGATCCATGAGGAAAAACATCCGGAGCTTACCCGGGATGGAAGCGATCTGCTCTACCCTCTTTATCTGAGTATCCCGCAGGCCACCCTGGGATCCACCGTGGAAATCCCAACGGTAGAGGGACGGGCCAAGATCAAGATCGAAGCCGGAACCCAGCCGGGAAGGGTCCTGCGGCTCCGGGGAAAAGGCCTGCCCGAGGTTAACGGGTATGGAAGAGGCGATCTGCTGGTACAAATCAATGTCTGGATCCCCAAAGTACTGGATAAAGAGGAGAAGAAGCTCTTTGAAAAAATGGAACAATCGGATACCTTTACTCCCCGACCCGATAAAAGTGAACACGGTTTTTTCAACCGGATGAAAAATCTCTTTGAATGACTCTGATATCAGCCAGTAAAGTTGTCAAGGACTTTAGCGGACACAGGGCACTGAACCACGTGTCGATGGAGGTCCCCGAAGGCAGCATCTATGGCTTGCTTGGACCCAATGGTGCCGGAAAGACCACCCTTCTCCGGATTATTAATCAGATTACTGCACCCGACCAGGGCAGCATTCTTTTCGAGGGAAGCCCAATCGGTCAGGAACACCGGCCCATGATCGGGTACCTGCCGGAGGAGCGGGGCCTCTACAAAAAAATGAAGGTCGGAGAACAGGCCCTCTATCTGGCACAACTGAAGGGCCTCTCCAGGAAAGATGCCATGGACCGGCTGAAGCTGTGGTTCCGGAAATTCGAGATGGAGAGCTGGTGGGACAAAAAGGTGGAGGAGCTTTCCAAGGGAATGGCCCAGAAGGTACAATTCATCACCACGGTCCTGCACCAGCCCAGACTCCTGATTTTTGATGAACCCTTCAGCGGCTTCGACCCGATCAATGTGAACCTGCTGAAGCAGGAGATTTTACAAATGAAGGAGCAGGGAGCCACGATCATTTTTTCCACCCATAACATGGCATCCGTGGAGGAGCTCTGCGATCATATCACCCTGATAAACGAATCGGAAGTGGTGCTTCAGGGAGAAATCTCGGAGATCAGGGAGCGATACCGGTCCAATAAGTACCGGGTCACTTTCTCCGGAAGCAGGGAGCAGCTGAGCGGCGGCCTGGATCCCCGCTTCGAATTGCTGGCTGTGGAAGAGAACGGCATGGGACAGAATGCCATTATCCGGATCAGGAATGAGGAAGAGGGTTCGGGAAAGCTGATCAGGAATCTCCTCGATATCACAGAGATTAAGGCCTTTAACGAGATATTACCGGGTATGAATGACATATTTATACAGGTGGTCCATGACACCATTAGAAGGGAGGCCGGTCATGAATAAAATCAGTCTGATCATCCGGAGGGAGTACCTGACCCGTATCCGGAAGAAGTCCTTTATTATCATGTCCGTACTCGGACCCCTGATCTTTGCTGCCTATATACTGATCCCCATGTACTTTGCCACCCTGGAGGATAAAGAAGAGAAGACCATGGTGGTGATCGACGACTCCGGACTTTTCACCGAACGGCAGGCGGAAGGTCCCGTTTTTACCATCCCGGGAACCGAAACCCTTAAATTCCAGGTAGTGGAGGGTATTCCCATTGAAATTTTCAGGGAGACTTTTGAGGAGTCCGGCTATTATGGCCTGCTCTTTATCCCCTCCAATATACTGGCTTCAGAATCATCCCTGATCTACTCGACCAAACAGACCTCCCTGGAGATATCGGAATACCTGGAGCGCTCCATGGAGAGCGAGATTGAACATCTGAAGCTGGCGCAGCATGAGATCAGCGATATTGAGAAGATCCTGGCGGAGGTGGAAACCAATATCAACGTCAGAAACATCAAGTGGACCAAGGACGGGGAGACCCAGGAGAGCAACACCGGGGTGATCATGGCCATCGGTTACCTGGGGGGCATGCTGATCTTTTTCTTTATCTTTTTCTTCGGCTCGCAGGTCATGCGGGGAGTGATCGAAGAAAAAGTGAGCCGCATTATAGAGGTGATCGTCAGCTCGGTAAAACCCTTCCAGCTGATGATGGGTAAAATCATTGGAGTGGGGCTCACCGGACTGACCCAGTTCCTCATCTGGATGATATTTTCGGCTGCCCTGGTCACCGGACTGAAAGCAGCTTTCTTCCCGGAGCTCAACCGGACCCCGACCGAGCAGGTAGTGAGCTCTGGTCTCTTTGACCAGGGAACAGAAGTCCAGGCCCCTGGCATGGAGAGCCCGGAGAGTTTGGCCGGTGAAGATATGCTTCAGGAGATATTCGTATCGCTGCAGTCGATCCATGCCGGGGTAATGATCGGATCCTTCCTTTTCTACTTTATTTTCGGCTACCTGCTCTACGCAGCCATGTTTGCGGTAATCGGATCGGCCGTCGATAACGAGACTGATACCCAGCAACTGATCTTTCCGGTGATCCTTCCCCTGATCCTGGGCCTTTATGTGATGATCAGCGCCATCAATAATCCGGATAACGCCCTGTCCTTCTGGTTTAGCATCATCCCCTTTACCTCGCCGGTGGTCATGATGGTGCGGATCCCCTTCGGGGTCCCCTGGTGGCAGGTTGCGGTCTCCGGCACCCTGCTGGTAGCCACATTCATCGGAATGACCTGGGTGGCCGGAAAGGTGTACCGTACAGGGATCCTGATGTACGGAAAGAAAAACAGCTACAAAGAGATCTGGAAATGGTTAAGGTATAGCTCATGATCACAGCCATCCTGGATTTTGGAACCAACACCTTTAACCTGCTGATCGCTGAACGAAAGGACCGCAGTTTTCATATCCTGCACAGCAGCAAGCAACCGGTAAAGCTGGGAAAAGGAGGGATCCAGATCAACCGGATTACTCCGGATGCCTGTGAGCGGGGCTTTGTGGCCATACAGAACCATATGGAGAACATAGCCCGTTATCCGGTGGATGAGATCCGCGCTTTTGCCACTTCCGCCATCCGGAATGCAGCCAACGGGGAGGAGTTTACCGAAGAGGTATACCGAAGATTTGGTTTCAGGGTCCGGATCATCCCCGGGGAACGGGAAGCAGAACTGATCTATAAAGGGGTCCGGCAAGCGGTCCCTCTGACTGAAGACTATGTGATGATTCTCGATATCGGGGGAGGAAGTAATGAGTTTATCATTTGTAACAGGGAGGGGATTCTCTGGAAACGCAGTTTCGAACTGGGCATGGCCAGGCTCCTGGAGCTGTTTGCGTTTTCGGATCCCATCCGGCCGGAGGAGATCCGGGCCCTGGAATCCTATTTCAGGCAGGAGCTGTCTCCCCTGCTGGATGTGGTCAGAAGCATCGGGCCGGAAACTCTGATCGGGGCCTCAGGTTCCTTTGATACCTTTCATGAACTGATCCGCTTTCACCTGGGACAGGAAAAAGATGAGTTCCACGGAAGAGAAATCTCCATGAAAGAGTACCATAAACTTCACCGCCGCCTGCTGTCCTCCACCCTGGCGGAGCGCAGGACCATGCCCGGCATGGAAGCCGTGAGGGTGGAAATGATCGTAGCCGCCACAATTTTTGTTAGTTTTGTAATACGTTCCTGCCAGATCAAAAACCTTCACCACTCGGAATTTGCATTAAAAGAGGGTGTCATCTCCGAGCTGGCAGGCTTCTGAATCGAAATAATTATATATGGTAAATATCCTGGTAATAGACGACGAGAGAAGTATCCGGAATACCCTGAAGGAAATTCTGGAATATGAAAAATTCAGGGTTGAGCTTGCCGAACACGGAGCAGAGGGGCTGGAGCTTTACCGAAAGGGGCACTTTGATATCGTCCTGTGCGATATCAAGATGCCGGAAATGGACGGACTGGAAGTGCTGGAGAAGATCTTTGAAGAGGAAGGTGATGCCCAGGTCATTATGATCTCCGGTCATGGAAACATTGATAATGCGGTGGAGGCCATTAAAAAGGGGGCCTATGATTTTATTGAAAAGCCCCTGGACCTGAATCGCCTGCTGATCACCATACGCAATGCCCTGGATAAATCGAGTCTGATCACGGAAACAAAGGTATTGAAGCGGAAAGCGGGCAAGGGCTTCGATATGGTGGGTGAATCCTCAGCCATTCAGCAGGTCCGGGACATTATCCGGAAGGTGGCCCCTACCGATGCCAGGGTCCTGATTACCGGTTCAAACGGAACTGGCAAGGAGCTGGTCGCCCGCTTCCTGCATGATAACAGCAACCGTGCCTCTGCTCCGTTTATTGAAGTAAACTGTGCGGCGATCCCTTCCGAACTGATTGAAAGTGAACTATTTGGCCACGAGAAAGGGGCCTTTACCTCTGCCATAAAGCAGCGCAAAGGTAAATTTGAACAGGCCGACGGAGGCACCATTTTTCTGGATGAGATTGGCGATATGAGCCTCTCCGCCCAGGCCAAGGTGCTGAGGGCCCTTCAGGAGAATAAGATCACCCGGGTGGGCTCTGACAAGGACATCCATGTGAATGTGCGCATCGTGGCAGCCACCAACAAGAATCTGAAAACAGAGATAGAAAAAAACAGGTTCCGCGAAGACCTCTATCACAGACTCAGCGTGATCCTGATCCAGGTACCCACCCTGAACGAACGGCTGGAAGATATCCCCCTGCTGGCCGAGCATTTTAATCAGCTAATCGCCGAAGAGTATGGCAACTCTCCCAAAGTAATCAGGGAGGATGCCATTAAAGAATTGCAGAAGATCAACTGGACCGGGAATATCAGGGAGTTCCGAAATGTGCTCGAGCGACTGATTATCCTGTGTGAGAAGGAGATCACCGCCAAAGATGTGATCAACTTTGCCATGCCCATCTCCAGGTAGCCGGAAGTCCCTGAAGCTGAAAGCAGATAAAGGCCTGTAGGCTCCTAGAACTGAAAGTAAATAAAGGGCTGCAGGTCGGCCGACCATGACTGGTATATCACAAACACCACCAGGACCGTAATCAGCACCTTGGCCCACAGAGGGGTCCGGATAAAGCCGTTGAGCAGGTTCAGTTTCCACCGCTCCGGTACCCAGTGTGTGAAATAACCCAGGACCATCACCCCGAAAACCAGCCGGTAGCTCCATATGACTTCCGGAATGATCCGGGCATTAAATTCATGAAGCACCTGGTGAATCAGTTGATTGGCCTTCTCCATGGACTCGGAGCGGAACCAGATCCGGGTAAAGGTGATAAACACAAAGGTGTTGAATATCTTCCAGAAACGCACGGCCCAGTGTTTGCTTTTTTCGTAGGGCGAGACTCTTTTCCAGAGCTTATAGACGATCAGTCCCACCCCATTGAGTCCGCCCCAGACCATAAATTGCCAGCTGGCCCCGTGCCAGAGTCCCCCCAGCAACATGGTGATCATCAGGTTTACATCGGTTAAAATCCTCCCCCTGCGGTTACCTCCCAGGGGAATATAGAGGTAGTCCTTCAGCCAGCTGGACAGAGAGATGTGCCAGCGTTTCCAGAAATTCCCCACACTGGTGGCCTTGTAAGGAGCGTTAAAATTCTTGGGCAAACGAAAACCAAGCAGCAGGGCCACGCCGATGGCAATATCGGTGTAGCCTGAAAAATCGACATAGACCTGCAGCGAATAGCCAAACAAGGCCGAGAGATTCTCAAAACCGGAGAATCCGGTGGGATTAGCAAAAACGCGGTCCACAAAATTGAGGGCTATATAGTCCCCGATAAACATTTTTTTAAAAAGCCCCTTCAGGATCAGGAAAAGGGCAAAGCCAAACTCCTGCATGGAGAGGCTGTACCGCTTATAGAGTTGGGGAATAAACTCCGAAGCCCTGACGATGGGGCCGGCCACCAGCTGGGGAAAAAAGGATACATAGAATCCGAAATCGAGCAGGTGCCTGACGGGATCGACCTTCCCCCGGTAGATATCCACCGTATAGGAGATGGTCTGGAAGGTATAGAAGGAGATTCCCACGGGAAGCAGGATGACCGACACATCAAAATGGGTCCCGGAAAGTTGGTTGGACCAGGACGCCAGGTGGTTGACCACCTCCAGCTGGAGATGAAAAAGCCTGTTCACCGTATCCACAAAGAGGTAGGTATATTTGAAATAGGAGAGCAAAAACAGGTTCACAAACACACTCATGATCACCCCGAATTTTTTCCATCCCCGTTTTCCGGCATGATGGATCAGCATGCCCAGATAGTAATCCGATACCGTGGAGAAGACCAGGATCAGAAAAAAGAGTCCGGAGGTCTTCCAGTAGAAAAAGAGACTGGCCGCAAAAAGAAAAACGTTCCGGGCTGCCCGCTGGCGGTATATCACTGAATAAACCAGCAACACCACCAGGTAAAATCCCCAGAAAAAGAGTCTGGTGAAGATAAGCGGCTTTTCCGGATGAAACAGGAATATATCGGACAGCACCTGGATCACCGGCCGGAATTTTGGATTTCGAATTCGTTTAACTCCAGAATCAGGGCATTGTAAAACATCTCAGCCACCAGGTTGACGCCCAGACCGGTAAAATGCACATAATCGGTGGATGCCAGGGGCGGATCGGCATTCACAAAAGAGGCCATGGAGTTCTTTCCTCCCATGGCCTCATAAAGGTCCCAGAATCCGGCCCCACTCTCCAGGGCTGCTTCCCGGAGCGCATCCCTGATGGCCTCCAGTCCCGGATAGGTGGTAAAACGGCCATCGGCACGAACCGACATGTCGGCCGGTCCAATGACGATCACAGGGGTTTGCGGACAGGTCTCCTTAAAAAACTGAAGCTGTCTCATAAAGGCTCTGCGGTAATACTTCGCATTCATATAAGGGACCACATTGCCCCCGTACTGCAGAAGGATCAGTCCGGGCGACAGGTGATCCAGCATGTTCTGCTGGGTAGCCCTGTTCATTCTGGTAAAGATCAGTCCGGATCCTCCCCTCATGGCAATATTGTCCATCTGCAATCCGCCGTCCGACTCCAATGAGATCCCGTAGATCCTCCCTCCTTCCGGCAGCCTGAAAGAGATGCGGACATCCTGCAAATCCTCCGGGTGCCGGAAATCGGCCACACTGAATCCATCCGGAAGTCCGGCCAGGGTATCGGAAAACTGATCATTTGCCCGGAAAACCACCGCAGCACTGTCCACATAGGAGTGCATAAACACCCGGATCCGCCTGACCCTGCCCCCTCTGCAGGCGGTATTAAAGCGGTAATGGAGCCCGGGCCACTCCTCCCCGGGCAGGGGTACCGATGCAAAGGCCCCCATGATTCCATAAGAATGATGCGATATGGTGCTGTCGCGCTTCCCATAATAGGTATAGCGCAGCCACTGGCCCGACTCCTCCTGCTGGTAGGCCAGGTTAGCCGAATAGAGCGGAATGGCCTGCACCAGGCCGATTCCGGTACCTCCAAAACGCTTCTGCATGCGGTACCTGATCAGTGCGGTCATCCGGTCGCTTTCAATCTGCGAATCGCCGAAATGGAGAATCCTGGTATGCTGCTGATTCCCCGAGGCCAGGCCCTTCAGGTTCCTGAAAAAGGGGTGGAGGAGCGTGGAACCCCCTTCGGTAAACAGGATCCGGTAAACACTTTTTTTAAGGCTGTCCAAATTGGCCGGCATTCCCACCGGGATAAGGGCCTCGTTTGCACTCCCGGTCCCCGGGGAAAGTTCCATCCCGGGATCAGATTCCGGATCTTCGCTCAGCGATGAACCTGCAAGCAAAGCTTCAAGTTCCACAGGGGTCCGGGCAGTATCCTTCCGGCTCAGATCAGAAAGAGTCGCAAAGGAAAGCCTGAAATTGCTGCCAACACCGATCCCCTGTTCGGGAAAAAGGAGGGCCAACAGGAGAAGCATTAACAGAACAGCCACAAAAAACAGGAAGATCCGCAACGGCTTCATACACAAATATAACAATTACCCTTTAGGCTTAATCTTCAGGAGCTGTCCGGATTTGATTTTTGAGGAATTGGCTATGTTGTTGAGCCTGGTGATATCGGTCTCGCTTACCCCCGGATACTTCCGGGCGATCTCCCACATGGAATCGCCCTCCCGGACCCTGTAGGTGATATACTCTCCGGAATCCGCAGTGCCGGAAACGCTGCCGGACTCAGCGCCGGCCGAACTTGTTGTTTCCGACGGAAGCCTGCGCCCGGCAAAGCTCTGTTTCTCTGCAAAACTCATGGAATTAAGCTCTTCGTAAGGGGCCGAGCTGCCCCTGGGTTTATAGATAACAAGCTTTTGTCCCACCCGGATCAGGTTGCGGCTGATGTTGTTCCAGTAACGCAGGTCGGAAGACTTTACGTCGTACCAGTCGGCAATGTATCCCACATTATCACCCGATTTGACCGTGTATATAAGCTTCGTGTACTTGTCCGGGGGCAGATCGACCTGGTAGGCCGACGAGTATCGCTGAGGGGAAGCCACTTTCTTAGCGGGATCGAAAAAGATGGAATCCTTGTGGGAGAAAATACTGTCCTGCAGGTCGATAAAGGCAGCGACCTGCTCCTGCGGAATGGTGATGGCATAACCCTGTCTGGCGGTGCCCGGCACGATATCCTGCCTGTACTGGGGATTGAGATCGCGCAGCAAGGCCATGGGAATATGCAGGACCTCGGCCACCTGACTGAGATGTACCGGCTCATACACCATCAGGGTATCGGTCACCCGGGGAAGGGTGAGCGGCGCCCTGCTGATGAGGTGTTCTTCGTAATAATTCATGGTGTAGGCAGCTGCAATATAGGCGGGAACATAACCCCGGGTCTCCCTCGGCAGGTAGTAATAAATGTCCCAGAAGTTCCTGCGCCCCCCTGATCTTCTTATGGCCTTGTTTACATTGCCCGGCCCGCAGTTATAGGCTGCCAGCGCCAGGGTCCAGTCGTGATAGATTTCATAGAGGTCAGCCAGAAACCTGGCTGCAGCATGGGTGGCAGCCACGGGATCGCGGCGTTCGTCGACCAGCGAATTGATAGTGAGCCCGTAATGTTTCCCGGTACTGTACATAAACTGCCAGGTCCCTACAGCACCGACCCTGGAAACTGCCCTGGGATTGAGGGCCGACTCGATGACCGCAAGATACTTGATCTCATAGGGGATCCCGTAGAGGTCGAAGATCTCTTCAAAAAGAGGGAAATAGTATTCCGAAAGCCCCAGCATGACCCTCACCTGTTCGCGCCTCTTTCGGGAATATACATGGATGTAATTCCGGACGATTCTGTTGTAGCTAAGGTCTATCAACGAGGGAATCTCAGCAAGCCGCTGCATGTATACCGAGTCGCTGAAATCGGGAATCAGGGTATCCGCTTCGGCCAGGTAGTCGTCGGTGGCAGCTTCGAGCGACTGGTTCACATACCACAGATTAAGCAGACTATCCAGGTTGGCCCCGGTGCGGAGCTCGATCTCCCCCTCCATGGAAAAAGAATCCCGGATGGTTGTGTCTGTAAGGTGGGAAAAGGCCTCCAGGCTGTCAGGGACTTCCTGGGACAACAGGCGGGCGCTGAAAATAAGCGAGCCCAGCAGGGTCGCAACTCCGCTTAAGTATAGAAAGCTCTGCCTTCTCATCTGCCTTTAAAATTTATGCTGCATGAAAGTCCCCCCGATAGACCATTAAACCCATTGGGATCCATCATGGGCCGGATCGATGGGGAGATACCCAGTGAAAGATTGTCATTTACGTTCCAGCTGTAGAGATGGGCATCCACATAGGCATCCAGGATCTGAAGTCCATAGACCGCGATGGCAATGATATAGCTGTATTCCATGTTTCTTTTCCAGTACTCCAGTTTCTGTTCATTCAAGCTGCTCTCCTCCAGGATATAGTCGATGGTGGCCTGCTCGTATTCCCTGGTGTTGTAAACTGCTGCATACCCGACACCCCCAAGTGCAGCCCAGACAATGGGCATTTTCCAGTATTTTCCGTTATAGGCCTGTCCCAGTCCGGGGAGTACCAGGGCCAGCATCAGGGCCCTGGACGGAGACTTGACCTTAACCGGTTCTGTCATCAGGGAATCGGGTAAAAGAAAATTCTCCTCTGCGAAACGAAAAACAGAATCCGGATGCTGAAGCACCTGAAGGCTGTCCGGATGCTGGCTGTGAAAAACCGTATCACTCTCCTGGCCGGTCGCCGAAAGCGTCGTAAAGAAACAAAGAAGCACCGCTACCGTGAATTTGTTCATTTACCCGGTTTGTCGAGGATGCTGACTATCCGTTGCAGGTCCTCGTCCGATTTAAATGGAATAACGATCCGGCCACTCCCTTTATTGCTGCGCATAAATTCAATGGTCGCTCCAAAGTGATGGGAAAGGTGTTCCCTGAGGTCTTCGTAATCGGAGCGTGAGTCCTCCCGGGAAAGCTCAGACGGATCCCCGTTGGCCTTCGATTTTCTGGCCAGACTCTCCACCTGTCGTACCGACAGGTCCTGGGAGAGAATTTTACTGAATACCTCCACCTGGTAATCCGGATCTTCGATCCCGACAAGCGCCCGGGCATGACCCATGGTAATTTTCTTCTCACGTATCCCGTTCTGTATCTCTACGGGCAGATTAAGTAAACGCAGGTAGTTGGTGATGGTGGCCCGCTTCTTCCCCACCCGGTCGCCCAGTGCTTCCTGGGTGAGGTCAAACTCCTCGATAAGACGCTGGTATGAAACAGCCACCTCAATGGCATCCAGGTCCTCCCGCTGTATATTCTCGACCAGGGCCAGTTCCAGCATATGCTCATCGCCGGCTTCCCTGACAAAAGCGGGGACCCGTTTAAGCCCTGCCTTTTCAGCAGCCCGTATACGACGTTCTCCACTGATCAGCTGGTAGCTGTTGTCAGCAGTCCTTCGGACGGTAATAGGCTGGATGATCCCATGCTCCTCCACTGACATCACCAGTTCGTTCAGGGACTCTTCATCAAAGGAGGTTCGGGGCTGGAAAGGATTGACTGAAATATTTTTTATAAGTATTTCATTGACCGCGGAAGGGGAATGCAACAGACTGCGATCCTGCTGCTCCTCGCCTACATCAATCAATGCTCCCAATCCTCTTCCTAAAGCATTCTTTTTTGCCATCAGTTATATGTTAGTCCATTACTTTTTCTTCCTGCTTCAACAAGGTCTCTTCATTCTTCTGAAGAATCTCCCTGGCCAGGTTCAGGTGACTGACAGCACCCCTTGATTCGGCATCATACAGAACTGCAGGCTTTCCGAAGCTGGGTGCTTCACTGAGTTTAATATTACGTTGTATGATGGTTTCAAAAACCATCTGCTGAAAGTGTTTACGCACCTCGTCCACCACCTGGTTGGAGAGCCGGAGCCTTGCATCGTACATGGTGAGCAGGAAGCCTTCAATCTCCAGGTCGGGATTCAGACCCCGCTGAATAATATTAATGGTATTCAGCAGCTTGCCCAGACCTTCCAGTGCAAAATACTCACACTGAACAGGCAGAATCACCGAATCGGCAGCCGTGAGGGCGTTCACCGTAATCAAGCCCAGAGAAGGAGAACAGTCGACCAGGATATAGTCGTAATTATCACGCACCTGATCAATGACCTTCTTAAGCATATATTCCCGCTCATTCATATTCAGCATCTCAATCTCCGCGCCCACCAGATCAATGTGTGAGGGAATCAGATCCAGATTACTGATTTCACTGTTCAGGATAATTTTTCTGGGATCGGCATCCTCAATCAGACATTCATAGATGCTGGTCTTCACCTTTTTTGTATCAAAACCAGTGCCGGAAGTGGCATTGGCCTGCGGGTCCGCATCAATGATCAATACTCTTCTCTCCAGCACCGCCAGGCTCGCTCCCAGGTTAATTGCTGTCGTCGTTTTCCCAACGCCTCCCTTCTGATTTGCTATCGCAATTACTTTACCCATCGGCCTTTTTCTTTAAATTTAACTGGAATTAAAACGGGCTTCAAATTTACTATTTTAGAGTCCCCCGGTAATTTAAGCCTTTTCGTTATTGTAAACATTAATTTTTCATTTATAAACAGCTTTTCAACAAATTTCATTGATAACTCCGTAAATACTTATCTTTAACGCAACAAGAGCTGGCATATGAATAAATCAAACTGGATCGCCATTATAAATGTGGCAGCAGGCGGTGGAAAGACCAAAAAAGACTGGCCCTCCATTGCACAAATTCTTCAAAAAGAAGGCATTCAGTACGAACCCTACTTCACGGACAGAAGGCTGCACGCTTCCATTATTGCCCGGAATAAAATCAATGAGGGTTATTCCAGGATCATCGTGGTGGGCGGCGACGGAACCATGAACGAAGTGATTAACGGGGTGTTTGCCCAGAAGCGAATCCATACCACCGAGGTGATGCTGGGCATGATCTCTGTGGGAACCGGAAACGACTGGGCCAGAACCTTCAATATCCCGTCCGATTATGAAGGGGCCGTCAGGACCATCAAGCAGCAGAAAACCTTTATCCAGGACGCCGGTCTGGTCAACTACCAGAAGAACGGGAAGGAGTGGAAGCGTTATTTCATCAATATTGCCGGGCTTGGTTTCGGGGCGCGCGTGGTGGAACGGACCAACCGCATGAAAGAGCAGGGGAGAAACGGAACCATGCTCTACTTCTATAACATCTTTTACAGTCTCATTAAATACAGGTCCAAAAAAGCGGTTATTGAGATAGACGGAATAAGCTACAACCGCAAGATCTTCTCCCTGAACGTGGGAATCGGCAAGTACAACGGGGGAGGAATGATCCAGGTTCCCCATGCCATAGCCGATGATGGGCTGTACAGCATCACCCTGATTAAAAAAATGGGTAAACTGAATGTGATTGCCAACATGAAGAAACTCTACAACGGAAATATTACCAGGCATTCCAAGGTGGAGACCTATATGGCCAAAACCGTGCAGATTGCAGATTCGGCCCTGCTGAAGGTGGAAACGGATGGTGAATCGCTGGGACACGGACCGGTCAGTTTCCAGATTATCCCCAGGAGCGTCCGGGTGATTTCCGGAGAACTAAGTGCCTGATTCTATGATTCTGATCTCAAATAACAGGGGCCAACGCTTCCCTGTTACAAAGATTCTGTCCCCTTCGCGGTCCCAGGCAATTCCATTAAGCACATCGGTATCGGGTTTCCTGTCGGTGGCCTTCAGGATCCCTTTCAGGTTGATCCTTCCCTCCACCCTGCCCGTTTGCGGGTCAATAATGACAATTTCATCGGTGAAGTAACGGTTGGCCCAGATCTTCCCATCGATGTACTCCAGTTCATTCAGGCTGGAGGCAGGGCCCTGGTCATGATAAACCTCAATTTGCCTCTTAATGGTAAACATCTCCGGATCAAGAAAATAGATCACATTGGTTCCGTCACTCATGATCAGTTCCTGCCCGTTATTGGTGAGGCCCCATCCCTCCCTGTTCTGGTAATATACCTTTTGAATTTCCTCAAAAGTGGCCCTGTCATAGATAAAACCAACCTGTGATTTATAGGTCAGCTGGTAAATCCGGTCACCCAGTACGCTTATTCCCTCCCCAAAGAGAGACTGATCCAGGTTCCTGATCCTGGTCACTTCACCCGTCTCCAGAGAGACGCGCCGCAGCGATGAGGTACCGTAATTTCCGGTTCCTTCGTAAAGGACCCCGTCCACGTATTCCAGTCCCTGGGTGTAAGCGCTTACATCGTGGGGATAAGCAGACACTACCTGGTAAGTGTATTCCCGGGGTTTCACATTGGAAAGAAAGGTGAGCTGGCTGCTGTGGTTTTCGCTCCGCCCGTCTGCAAAAAAGAGCCTCAGGCGGAGTCCGGATTTTCCCGTATTCTCCCCTTCGCCGGGAAGCAGGAATTCAAAGGATCCCCTGACGGGCTCCTCCGCAGATGCATGAATGCTTCTTTTCAGCTTCCCTCCGAGGTAGACGTTGACAGAATCGACCCGGACCGTGTCGGGAATGACCAGGACGACCCGGATTTCCTCTCCCACAGGGATACTTAAGGGAGCGGAAGGCTCCAACAGCCTGGTGATTTTATCCGGATTCGCCGGCGAAACCGGAATCCGTTCCGTGCTTCCGTTCCCGGAACTGCAGGAGCGGGCAGTGAAAAAAAACAAACTCAGCAGAAGTAATCCCGGAATTCTCATCATTCGTCCCCGTTTACCAGCCCAGTATCTTTTTAAGAAGTGGCCGTTTCTTGTCAGTCAGGCTCTTTAACTCCTCCTCCAGGCTCGGTTTTTCATGTGGATTGATCATCTGGTAAATCTCGCCCCAGGAAGGAAGCCCTCCAATGTTCCGGTCGTCAATAAAAAGATCAACATCGATCTTTCTGCTGTCATAGTCTTCATCAAACTCCTCTTCGGGATAACTGGCATTAACGGCATAAAATTCGATCCCGTTCCTGCGGCAATAATCAACGGCATCCTCCAGTTCCTTGCCCGAACGGTAGGTCCAAAGAATCAGCTGGTGCCCCTGCTCCTGCAAGGCTCTCAGAGTCTGAATGGCAAACATGATCTCCTTCCCTATCTCCGGATACCTGTGCTCCACAATGGTACCATCAAAGTCCACAGCTATTTTCAAAGACCCATCCATAGCTGACTAAATTGAAAATTTCAAATAAATGTAATAAATCCTGTTAAAAGAGATCGTTTACGGAAAGATATCTTTCGCCGCTATCGTAATTAAAAGTGAGAATACCTGCCATATTTCCAGTCTTTTCCAGAAGCTTTGAGACTGCTGCCAGCGATGCGCCTGTCGATATCCCGACAAAGATCCCCTCCTCTCTGGCCGAGCGTCTCGCATATTCGTAGGCTTCCGCTTTCTTTATCTGAAAAGTCCCGTCTATCTGGCTCATATCCAGGTTTTCGGGAAGAAACCCCGCCCCGATTCCCATAAGGGCATGGGGCCCTGCTTCCCCCCCGCTGATCACCGGTGAATCGGCCGGCTCCACAGCAAATACCCGGATCCCCGGCATGTTTTGTTTCAGGATCCTGGAGACTCCGGAGATATGACCACCGGTTCCCACACCGGTAACCAGGTAGTCAATGCCGCCCGGAAAATCATCCAGGATCTCCCGCGCGGTGGTTGCCTCATGAATCGAAGGATTGGAGGGATTGTCAAACTGGGAAGGGATCCATGCACCTTCGATCTCCCCGGCCAGTTCCTCTGCCTTTTTTATGGAACCCTTCATGCCCAGCTCACGCGGGGTAAGCACAATTTCAGCTCCATAGGCCCTCAGGATGTTCCGCCTCTCCACGGACATGGATTCGGACATCACCAGAATGACCCTGTAACCCTTTACAGCGGCCACCATGGCCAGGCCTATGCCTGTATTCCCGGATGTGGGCTCCACCAGGGTGCTGCCACTTTTAAGAACTCCACGCTCCTCGGCATCCCTGACCATTGCCAGGGCGATACGATCCTTGATGCTTCCACCCGGATTGCTCCGCTCCAGTTTCATCCAGATATTGCCGGCTCCGGGAAATAGTTTGTTGATTCGTACATGCGGGGTGTTCCCCACACTCTCCAGAATATGATTGTATTTCACAAGTGAATATTTAAATGACAAAATCAATGGGTGGCTTGAAATCCTTTCTGTCTTTCACCAGCACCCGGTGGTTCCGGTACACGACCGAATGGGGAGGAATGCACTCGGTAATCCAGGTATTCCCACCCACCACGGTATGGTGCCCGATCACTGTGTCTCCCCCCAGGATGGTACTCCCGGCATAAATCACCACATGGTCCTCAATGGTGGGATGCCGTTTTGTATTCGCCATGGAACGCTCCACGCTCAGGGCACCCAGGGTAACTCCCTGGTAAATACTTACCTCCTTTCCAATCCGGGCCGTCTCACCGATCACAATCCCCGTGCCATGGTCTATGAAAAACGGCGACTCGATCTGTGCCCCCGGGTGAATATCGATCCCTGTTTTTTCATGGGCATATTCAGACAAAATCCGGGGAAGGACCGGGACTTTTAAGTCGTACAGGATATGGGCCATCCGGTACACGGTAATGGCATAAAAACCGGGATAGCAAAGAATAACCTCCTCCACACAGCTGGCAGCAGGATCCAGTTTGGTGACAGTAACAGCATCGCAGGCCAGCTGCTCAAAAGCTTCCGGCACCCTGGATAAGAAATCATCCGCCAGCCCGGCAGGCGGACGATCGAGCGTTTTGCGAATGGAGTAGAGCAGCTCCCTCAGCTTTACGGCAGAGCGATCCAGCTCAATGGCTATATGGTCTTCATCGACCGCACAATTCCGCCTTATGGGAAAGAGCGCATGGACCAGGTTTTCCAGAAACTGCTGCGACAACTCCATGGATGGAACTTCCGCACAATATCCCGAGTTAAACTGGCTTAAGCTGCGGGCAAAAGCCCTGTTATCATAAGTCATGCTTATACAACCCTCCGGACAAGTAAAAGGTTCAGCAGAGAAAGAAGAATATAGACCAGGATCACCAGGGAGAGCCCTCCCCATCCGGTGAAGATCAGGATCAACAGTGCCAGCAGCAGCAGCAGGTAGCGGATCAGATTCCCTCTCAGGCGCATATGCTCGAACTTCAGGCTGTACATGGGGACAGGCAGGATCATATGAAAGGCCATGATGAACATGATGGTCCACATAAAAAAAAGGTTGAGGGGGGTCCCGAAAATGGTTCCACTCTGCATAAACTGCCAGAATATTCCGGTCCAGAACAGGGTATGAGCCGGGGTGGGAAGCCCGAAAAAAAATGTTCCCTCGTCCGCTTCCGTGTTAAAGCGGGCCAGCCGGATGGCAGATAAGGCCGGCACCAGCAGGACTGAAGCCAGAACCACCCACTGCAGGCTGTTATAAAAGGGCCCCGCCTCTGCCGGCAGGTTCAGGAACAGGTTCTTAAAAAGGGTATAGATAAAAACCCCCGGAAGCAGTCCGAAGGAGATCATATCGGCCAGAGAGTCGAGCTGCTTCCCGGTGCGACTGCCGGCCTTGAGCAAACGGGCCGCAAGACCGTCCAGGAAATCGAACACCGAAGCAGCCAGCACCAGGTAAACGGCCCAGCGCCATTGCCCTTCGAATGTGAGTAAAATGGCCAGACTGCCGCAGGCCAGGTTAAGCAGGGTGATCAGGTTGGGAACATGCCTTCTCACCGCTCCCCTCCTGAGTTTGCACGTTTCTCAAAATGTCTCAGTGCCCAGCGTACCGCCAGGTAAGAGACCAGGATCATAAATGGCCAGCTCAGATATCCGATAATAGCTCCTATATACATGGCTTAAGGTTTTTATTTTCTGATTAATAGACATGATGCTCTTCCTTCATCTCCTTCTCATCGATCTTTTTCCTGTTTAATGCCCGCCAGGCTACAACAATATAGGCCAGCACAAAGGGAATAAAGAGGGAAACCCAGCTCATGGCCACCAGGGTATAGTGGCTCGAGGAGGCATTCTCTATGGTCAGCGAGCTCTGCAGATCATAGGACGAAGGGTAGAAGGCGGTATGGTTAAAGCCGGCCAGCATAAAGAGCGAAAAGACCACCAGTACCGTACCGGGACCTGCCATCCAGATGCCATTCCCGCAGTCCCGCAACACACCGCTGGCGATCCCGCCCAGTACGGCCAGGACACCTGCCAGGAACATCACCAGGACCACCGGCATGGCCAGGAGATTATGGAAATACTTATTGGGATCCATATAAACCTCACCGCTTTCGGGATGCACTGCAAAACCATCACGAAGCATCAGCCAGACGGCAAATGCCAGGAAAAACACCACAAAGGGAATGGCATTCCGGAACAGAGCTTTTTTGCTTCTGGCAAGGATGTTCTCATTGTCGATGGTCTTCATGAAATAGAGCAACCCAAGCACCCTGGCCAGGAAAAAGACCGTGAGACCAAGCAGCAGATTGAAGGGATTCAGCGCTGCTTCCAGACCGTGTGCCCCGGTGGCCCATGTCACGCTGTTCATTTCATTCAGCGAAAACTGTGATCCCGAAAAGAAAGTGGCCACAGCCACTCCCACCAGGAAGGTCCCCAGCAGCCCATTGATAAAGAGGAACCATTCATAGGTCTTCTTCCCCAGAAAATTACTGGCCTTTGAGCGAAACTCATAGGAAACTGCCTGAATGATAAAGGCAAAAAGAATAAGCATCCATACCCCGTAGGCGCCTCCGAAGCTGGTGGCATAAAAAAGCGGGAAGGAGGCAAAAAATGCCCCTCCAAAAGTGACCAGGGTGGTAAAGGTAAATTCCCATTTCCGGCCCAGGGAATTGACAATCATAGTCCGCTCCGCATCCGATTTACCAATACGGAAAATAAAGGTTTGTCCGCCCTGTACAAAAAACAGGAACACCAGGATAGAACCCAGCAGAGAAACGATGACAAACCAGTACTGTTGTAAAGCTAAATGTGACAGGTCTCCAAACATGATTATTTTCCTCCAGGTCCTTTTTTAATTTGTGAAATCATAATTTTTATCTCTGCAATAAAGAGCACCGTAAAGGTGAGCAGGAAGATCCAGAAAGTGAGCTGGACTGCCCCGGGTTTTAAGCGTGTCACTGCCGAGATGGTGGGCATCATTTCGTAGACCACCCAGGGCTGACGCCCCAGTTCGGCCAGCACCCACCCTGCCTGGCTGGCAATCCAGGGCATGGGTATGGTGATCAGTGCCACCCAGAGCAACCATTTGTGATTTCCCCAGCGGTTTTTCATACTGAGCCAGAGCACCAGGACGGAAAGGATCAGGAAATGGACCCCCAGGATCACCATGATGTGAAAGGTGTAAAAACTAAGCTTCACATTAGGGATTAACTCTTTTAACTCACGCCCCTGATAATACCCGAATCCAAAATGTGCAAAATACTCTTCGAGCCATTCCGGATCACTGAATTTGGTTCGCAGGGCAGAATAGGCCGCTTCATCGCCCCGGTCCTTCGCCTTTTTCAGCTCTTTCAGGGTCTGAATGGCTATGGCACCCCGCTCGATTCTCTCCTCATAAGCCATCAGGCCCTGCTCTTCATTCCCGTAAACCAGATCAGATATACCCGGAATAAATCCGCTTGGAGTCAGAAAAACCATATAGGAAAGCGCGTTGGGTATTTCAATTTTGAAAATAAACTCCTGCCTGGGGTTGGGAAGCATGGTGGTATCGGTCCGCATCGCTCCGATAGCCACCAGAGGTGCATGGGTCTGCCCTTCATAGAGGGCCTCCATGGCCGCAAATTTCATGGGCTGTTCCCGGGCCACGATTCTGGCCGAGGTGTCGCCTGTGGCAATGGTGGCAATGGCTGCAATCACGCCAAATACCGAAGCCACGATGGTACTTCTTTTAGCGAAAAGTACTTCATGCTTACGCAGCAGGAACCAGGCAGAAATCCCGATCACAAACACAGAGGCCAGCAGAAAGCTGGAGGTAATGGTGTGGAGAAACTTGTTAACCGCCACCTCTGAGAAAATCACATCCCAGAAACTGGTCATTTCGTTACGGGCCGTGTCGGGATTAAACAGAGTTCCCACCGGGTGCTGCATCCAGGCATTGGCCACCAGGATCCATACCGCCGAAAGATTGGCCCCGAAAGCGGTCAGCCAGGAGGCCGCCAGATGGAAACGCTTACTGACTTTGTTCCATCCGAAAAACATGACGGCAATAAAGGTCGATTCCATAAAGAAGGCAAGGATGCCTTCAATGGCCAGTGGTGCCCCGAAAATATCCCCCACAAACCAGGAGTAGTTGGACCAGTTGGTTCCAAATTCAAATTCCAGGATAATTCCGGTGGCAACACCGATGGCAAAATTAATCCCGAAGAGTTTCATCCAGAATTTCGTGATCCGCTTCCACTCCTCATCGCCTGTTCGCACGTAAATGGTGTGCATAAAAGCAACCATAAAGGAGAGTCCCAGGGTCAGCGGTACAAAAATCCAGTGAAACATGGCTGTGAGCGCAAATTGCCCCCGAGACCAGTCGACCAGTGACATATCTATTGATTCAAGCATAGGGTTATGGATTAGTTAGTTGTTCCAGTACGTGGTCGGCCCGCTCCTCGTCACTGTTGAAATCACGCTTCAGCAGGTCAGGGAAAAAGAAGAGCCTGAGTACAACAAACATAATAAACAGTTTGATCAGGATAATAGCCCAGAGATTCCGACCCCAGGTCATCTTTCTGAACCCCTCGTAATAGAATAGAAAAATTCTTCTAAGCATCGTATCCGGAATCTACTGCAAATTAATAAAATGAAATATGAAGTATCAGCAAATGTACTATTTTTACTTATTACAAATAACTAAAAATTTATCTGTGGATTGGTGGGAATTCCATTAAAAACGACGCATATTTGTTATGCCACCCTCTATGCTGATGAAAAAGAAGATATTGCCCTGAAAACTTAAATCGAAAGGATGAAACGCACCCTGAGCACCTTGCTCCTGAGTATTATTATTTTCCCATTGCTCGCACAAAGCGATGCGGATATAGAAATCGGAGTGATCGAAAAACTGGACCAGTATATCCCGCTGGATGCCAAGCTGATCAATGAAAATGGCGATACAGTGATTATTGGAGATCTTCTGGATAAACCTACTATTCTGAACTTTGTATATTATCGCTGTCCCGGAATCTGTTCCCCTCTTATGGACGGACTGGCAGATGCCATGGACGGCAACGATCTGATACTGGGGGAGGATTATCAGGCCCTGACCATCAGTTTTGATGCCAGGGAAGCCACTTTCCTGGCGGTCCGGAAAAAGAACAATTACCTCAACCTGATGGAGAAAAAGGACCAGGCCGAAAAGGGCTGGCTCTTTTTTACCAGCGACAGTGCGAGCATTGCCCGCCTGACCGAAGCGGCCGGATTCCGCTATAAACCCACGGGCAACGATTTCATTCATTCGGCCACGCTGATCATCCTGGATCCCAAAGGCAAGATCACCCGTTACATGAATGGCATCTATTTCCTGCCCTTCGAGTTGAAGATGTCTTTGCTGGAAGCTGCCGAAGGGAAGTCGGGTCCCACCATCAACAGGGTCCTGCAATATTGCTATTCCTATGACCCGGAAGGACAAAAATATATGCTGAACATCACCAAGGTATCGGCTACCCTGATCCTTTTTTTCGCGGTGGTCCTGTTCCTTGGGCTGATATTTTTCAGAAAAAGAAAAACACAATAACCCATGAGTTCGAATACAACAGATTATACAGCCTATAAATCCTACCTGGAGGAAGACGGGGGAAGAAAGGGCATCTTCAAATGGATCCTGTCCACAGACCACAAACGGATCGGCCTGCTCTACCTCTATGCCATGATGGGCTGGTTCATCGTTGGGGTGGTGCTGGGACTGCTCATGAAACTGGAGCTGATCGCCCCGGGCAAAACCCTGATGGGACCACAGTCATACAATGCCACCTTTACCGTCCATGGCGTGATCATGATTTTCCTGATCGTGATTCCCGGACTCCCGGCGGTTTTTGGGAACTTCTTTCTGCCTATCCAGATCGGGGCCAAAGACGTGGCCTTTCCCAGGCTCAACCTGTTTTCCTGGTACATCTATGTGCTGGGGGGGATCCTGGTGATTATCTCCCTGTTTGGAAACGGGGCTCCCGATACCGGCTGGACCTTTTACGCTCCCTACAGTTTTAAGACGGGAACCAACATGCTGCCCGCTGCACTGGGGGCCTTTGTGTTGGGTTTCTCTTCCATCCTGACCGGACTGAACTTCATTGTGACCATTCACCGGATGCGGGCCCCCGGCATGAGCTGGTTTAAAATGCCATTGTTTATCTGGACCTTGTATGGCACAGGCTGGATACAATTGCTGGCTACCCCCATAGTGGGCATCACCCTGCTGATGGTGGCCGGGGAACGGATTTTGGGGATCGGTTTCTTTGATCCTGCCAAGGGAGGTGATCCCCTGCTGTACCAGCACCTGTTCTGGATCTATTCCCATCCGGCAGTATATATTATGATCCTGCCGGCCATGGGGGTCATTTCGGAGATCATCCCCACCTTTTCGAAAAAAACCATCTTCGGGTACAGGGCTATTGTTTTCTCCACCCTGGCCATTGCTTTTGTGGGCTATTTTGTCTGGGGACACCACATGTTTACCTCCGGCATGAGCGGCACCGCGCTCTGGGCCTTCTCCCTGCTCACTTTCATCGTGGCCATCCCCAGCGCCATCAAGGTATTTAACTGGATCTCCACCATGCACCAGGGATCTATCAGTGTAGAGGTTCCCTTCCTCTGGGCTGCTTCCTTTATATTTATTTTTATGATCGGGGGACTTACGGGACTGGTGCTGGGTTCGCTGGCTACCAATGTGCATGTACACGATACCGCCTTTGTGGTGGCTCACTTCCATTTCATTGTCTTTGGAGG
This sequence comes from Bacteroidales bacterium, assembly GCA_029210725.1. NCBI lineage: Bacteria > Pseudomonadati > Bacteroidota > Bacteroidia > Bacteroidales > Bacteroidales bacterium. Next base: position 37,786 of record JARGFM010000011.1, read on the forward strand.
GGTGGGATTTGCTTTCTTCGGGGCCATGCACTACTGGTTCTCCAAGATTTTTGGCCGCGTGTATGATAAAAGCTGGGCCAAAACCGGCTGGATCACCTTTTTCATTGGCTTTGTAAGTCTGTACGGACCCATGTTCTACCTGGGAATCAAGGGCATGCCACGTCGCTACTTCGACTATCTGGAAGAGTTTCACGGGCCCAACATCATCTCCTCCTTCGGAGCCCTGGTCATGATCGCCGGTTTTGTGATCATCCTGATCAACCTGATCAAATCGGCAAGGCACGGGGAAAAGACCACGGAAATGAATCCCTGGGGAGGCACCAACCTGGAATGGCAGGTTCCCACACCCCCACCCCTGGAAAACTTTGATGAAATACCGGTGATCGAGAAAGCCACCTATAAATACGATTAAAGCCGAACCCTATGTCAGAAACCCTATCACATCAGGTCGTGCACAGAGACGATGAGGCATCGAAGCTTGGCATATGGCTTTTCATATTTACCGAGCTCTTGTTTTTCGGGGGACTCTTCCTTACCTATGCGGTATACCGGAACATGAACCGACAGGCCTTTCACCTGGCTGCCGAAGAGCTGGATGTGGCCGTGGGCACCATCAATACCGTGATCCTGCTGATCAGCAGCATGACCATGGCCATGGCCACCACTTCCATCCAGAAAAAGGACAAGCGGACCACCCTGATCCTGATCTGGATCACCCTGCTCCTGGCCCTGGCCTTCCTGGTAAACAAATACTTTGAATGGAGCGGCAAGATCGGGCATGGAATCTGGCCCGGATCCCCCTTACTGGAAGAGCTGGGCAGGGGGGACACCCTCTTTTTCGGACTCTATTTCTTTATGACCGGACTGCATGCCCTGCACATCATCATCGGCATGGTCCTGCTGGCGGTGGTCCTGGTCAGGGTGCAAAAGGACAGGATCACCTTTGACAACTTTCAATTGCTGGAAAACGGGGGCCTTTACTGGCACCTGGTGGATTTGATCTGGATCTTTCTTTTCCCGCTCTTCTACCTGATCACTTAAAACATCATCACCATGACGGATACGCCACATCATATTGTACCCTATCGCACCTACGGATTGATCCTGCTCCTCCTGCTGGTTCTGACCGCCGTTTCGGTGGCAGTCACCCAGATAGAGCTGACCCGGTGGGCCACTATAGTGGCCCTGCTGCTGGCCGCTACAAAATCGGCCGTGGTCCTGGCCGTATTTATGCATCTGAAGTTCGATCAAATGGTATATAAAGTCATGGCCATCTTTGTCGTTCTGTTAGTACTCGCGGTCTTTGTGCTCACTTTCTTTGATTACGCATTCAGATAAATCCTTGCCTAATGTATACTGCAGATCCACAACAAGCTTCCAATTTTGTCGCCGGTGTCGACCAGGTCTTCGCGATCATTCTGGGGGTTTCCATATTCTTTCTCATCGCACTTACGGTAATCATGCTGGTTTTTATCCGCAAGTACCGCAAGGATAAGCATCCAAAGGCCATACAGAATGAGGGCAGCAATAAGCTCGAAATTCTGTGGACTGTAATCCCCCTGTTGCTGGTCCTGGTGATGTTCTATTTCGGATGGATGGGTTGGAGACCCATGAAAAACCCTCCGGAGGATGCCATGCGCGTGAAGGCCATTGCCCGCATGTGGAACTTCAGGTTCGAATATCCCAATGGAAAGTTCACCGACAGTCTCTATGTACCCATCAATGAACCGGTGATACTCGACCTGGTGGCGCTCGATGTGCTGCACAGCCTCTACATTCCTGCCTTCAGGGTCAAGGAGGATATGGTGCCCGGACAGGAAAAGGAGATGTGGTTCATCCCCGGCACTGTGGGGGAATTCGACCTGTTCTGTACAGAGTATTGCGGACTGGAGCACTCCTACATGTTTACCATGGTGAAGGTCTTGCCCAAGGAAGAATTTGATGCCTGGATTGCCGATACTTCGGCCGTGGTGACTGTGGTGGATACAGAAACATCCCTGGCCGACCAGGGCTGGGAGGTGCTCAGGCGAAACGGCTGCAATGCCTGTCATTCCAGCGACGGCAGCAAACTGGTGGGCCCCTCCTACCTGGGTGGCTGGGGGGGTACACGCACGGTGACCACCGGAAGAGAAGTGCGTGAAGTCAGCGTGGATGAGGAGTATATCAAACGATCCGTTTTTGATCCCAATGCCGATATTGTGGAAGGGTTCAACCGGGGACTGATGCTCTCCTACGAAGGAATGGTCACCGAACAGGAGGTGGAGCTGATCATCGAATACCTGAAAGAACTGAATGAATAGATTTCTGAAGCTGGGGAAGTTTAGCATCTCCGTCCCCGTATCCCTCACAGGCTTCCTGGGCTACTTTCTGGCCAGGCCCGCCTTTGATCCGGATGCCCTCTATACCGTGCTTGGCATCTTTCTGCTTTCATCGGGCTCATCGGCGCTCAACCAGATCCAGGAACGTCATACAGATGCCCGTATGGAGCGAACGGCAAAACGCCCCCTTCCCGCGCGACAGATCACCCTTCGGGGAGCCATCCTTTTTTCGGTAATTTGTGCAACAAGCGGTACCATCCTGCTTCTGCTTACCGGCTACCCGCTGGCTGCTGTCTTCGGAGTATTTACCCTGCTCTGGTATAACCTGGTCTATACTCCTTTAAAAAAAATTACCGCTTTTGCAGTACTTCCCGGTGCCCTGATCGGGGCCATGCCGCCCCTGATCGGGTGGACGGCAGCCGGCAGAGATCCGCTGGATATGGAGATCCTGGCGGTGGCTTTCCTGCTTTTCGTGGGACAAATGCCGCACTACTGGCTTCTGATGCTCAAGGTGGGCAAGGAGTTTCAAAAAGCGGGGATCCCGGTCATCACCAGTCTGTTGGATGAGCGGCAGATCCGCAATCTCAGTTTTGTATGGATCGCCACCACCGGCGCCTGTGTAATGATGCTGCCCGCCACTCCTGTTATCCGGCACCGGGGCATGTCGCTGCTTATGATCGTGGCAGCCATCTGGTTTATCGTCCGCATGTTCCGGCTCTCTTACCGGAGAAATCTGGTGGAACATTGGAAAAAAGCATTTATTACTGTAAATTTGTTTTACCTCTTGCTGATTCTGGTTTTAATTGCCGACAGAATGATCTGATACCATATAAACCTGAAAACCCTACAAAAATGAAAAAAGTATTTGTTTTACTTCTAGCACTTTTACTGATGTCAGCCTGCAACTCAGCCACCGAGAAGAAAGAGCAGGCCGCTGCGGAACAGGAGGCTCCTGCCGCCGAATGGGTGGAGGTCACCCTGGATGTGGAGGGGATGACCTGCGATGGCTGTGAGAACGCCATTAAGGCAGGCGTGGAGAACCTGGAAGGCATTGCGGAGGTGGAATCCTCCCACGAAGAGGGCTGGACCAGGGTCAAATATGACAAGAACCAGACCTCGGTGGATGATATCCAGGCCAGGATCACCGAGACGGGCTATGAGGTGAAGGGAGAGCTTTAGCCTCCTTTAAAACTGCTCCGGCAGGAGCGACCGGAATCATATCCGGCAAGCAGGCCTGCAGAGGGTAAGTGCTATTTAATAAGCAGGGAAAGAAATCCCATAAAGAGCACCGCATCGGCAGTCAGCCGGAAGTAATCGTTTTTCCTGAAACGAGAAGGATAATAGAGGACCAGCAGAAGAATGGTGGCCATCCCGGACAGGATCAGTGCATATTTGGAAAAATGGTCCATTTCAAAAACCAGGAACTGCAGCAGGGAAAGCAGGTAGATCGTCAGGGCCGTCCCCAGAAGCAGATTCCGGCTCCGCTGCTTCCCCAGCAGCCTGGCCAGCGAGGCAATACCCATCCGGCTGTCGAGCTGAATATCATAGAGAGAGATAATCCCCAGGTTCATCAGAAGGACTCCCGGAAAGATCAGGGCAATCATGCCATGACCCGTTTCAAAACTTCCCTCATAAGCCACAAAGGGACCCAGCCAGGTTCCTGCCATATAAAGCAGCATTACAAAGAATTCCCCGGGGATATTCAGAATCCTGTTCTTCCTGAACACATGACGCATGGCGTAAAAAAGCAATACCAGTCCGGCCAGTAACAGGGCATATTTCATCAGCTCCTGGTCCAGCAGATTAAAGATCAGCAGGATGTTTACAGTGGCTACCAGTCCCATGCTCCATACCAGGGTCTTCCGGTTTTTTATCATGAAATAATGGTGTTCCCGCTGGATTTTTTTCCGGTGCTTCCAGGCATCCAGCAGATGATCGCCCGTATAGAGCAGCCAGACTGTCAGCGCCAGGGTGATCCACCACACCCATCCGGGATCCACAGCGAACAGCCGGGCAGCAAAACAGGAGGAGGCCAGGGCCCCCAGCACAATATCCAGACTCAGAAAATGGAAATACCGGTAAAACTTCATTCAGAAGATCCAATTAGAAAGGGCGAATTTAAGAAAAACCTGGCGGATCTCAGGTGTGGTGTTTTTTACACTCCTCCAGGTAGGGATGATTCACCGGGTAAAGTCCGGCCCTGCTCAACACCCACCCGGTAACCAGCATAAACAGTCCCGCAAATCCCACAAAGGATCCAATCTCCTGGAATCCGAGCACCTGTGTTCCCAGGGTCCCCGGGAATATCTGGATATAGAGATCGATAAACTGTCCTATGATCAGGAAGGGAATCACCATTTTCAATACCGTCCGGTTCCTGGCCGTGGCTTTGGGCATCAGCAGCACAAAGGGAAGGAACCAGTTTATGGCGATATTGGCAAAGAAAAAGAACCTCCAGCCCTCGCCCCTGACCCTGGACAGAAAATAGACGGTCTCTTCCGGAATATTGGCATACCAGATCAGCATAAATTCGGCGAACCAGAAGTAACCCCAGATGATGCAAAGCATAAATATGTAGCGGGAGAAGTCGCCCAAATGGCTTTTGTTCAGGAAGGGGAAATGCCCCCGCTGATTCATGATCAGGACTACGAATGTGATTATAATGGCCGCGTGATGAAAGGCAGCCACAAAATTCTTGATGGCAAATATGGTGCTGTACCAGTGGGCATCAATGGACATGATCCAGTCGATCATGGCAAAGGAAAAGGTGATAATCACGATGAAGATAAAAACCCTGGACCGGTGCTCCAGTTTTTTGAAGATCTCCATTCCTCCCAGCGCATCCTCCTTTAGAGAAAGACGGCGGATGATCACAAACATCAAAATCCAGAGTGCAAAATAAAGGACCAAACGGGCTGCCCAGAAGGGCAGGTTCAGATAGGGGGCCTTATGAGCAAGAAGCGGGTCCTGCGCCACCTCCAGGGTATGGCTCCAGTGGTACAGGGAATGGGCCCCGAATATCATCACCAGGAATAAAATGGCTCCCACCGGCAGGTATCCGGCCATGGCCTCAGGCACTCGGATAAATCCGGCCGACCAGCCGGAATGGGTCACCCGCTGAATCGATACAAACAGGAGGGCCCCTACCGCCAGCGAAACAAAATAGACGTTGTTCAGCAGGAGATTTGCCCATCCCCTCTGGGGATCCCCGGCAAAAGCAGTGATAAGAGCTGCGACTCCCACCACTACCATGATCAGGGTAGAGATGATATAGAAACGCGATAGTTTGATTTTCTCTTCCATGTTATAATATTTAGGCCATCTACTTCTGAAGGGAAGAACGAATATGCAGGATGATTTTCCACCGGTCTTCCGGAGTAATCATCCCTCCGTGTGCTCCCATAATTCCGTAACCAACCGTGATAGAATGGTAGATCTCCCCGTCCCTCAGGGCTTTTACCTGGTCGTTGATCAGGCTGGCCGGGGGATAAGGATAGCGCATGCTGGTAAACAGGTAACCCTGCCCGTCACCCTCTGCTCCGTGACAGGAGATGCAGAAGATCTCATAGGCTGCGAGGCCCCGGGCAAGGTTCTCAGAAGAGGCCTCCAGGGGGTTCGCCAGGGCCTCACCGGCAGCGATGCGGCCCTCATCGGTCTTCTCCCAGGGGAAGGGAAGCGCTCCCCTGGGGATGGTTCCTTCCACCGGGATCCTCATGGTCATGTGATCGCTGAAATTGGGATTGGGTGTATAGGACTCGTAAGCAAACGAATAGTACATGTCGGGCATATAGTCCCACCCGGTACTGGAACGGGTCCGGTCGCAGGAGAGCAGTGCCAGAAAGAGGATGGAGCCTGCCAGGATGTTTCTGTATTTCATAGCTTGTTACTTTTCTATAACTTCAATGGCCCCGGTCTCTTTCATCAGCGTCACAGCCCGGGCAGCATCGGCCTTCTTTCTGCTGACCAGGATCACAAACTTATCGTCGGTAGCCTCCCGATGGTAGATGGGTTTCTCATGAGATGGCCAGAGATTGGCCCGCCAGGAGAAGGTAAAAAGACTCAGAATGGTGATGCTGAAAATGACCAGTATGATGGTTATCACCAGAAAGGATGGAAATGCATTGCTGGGTTTCCCTCCATAATTCATGGGCCAGTCAATCACCGCCGTATAGATCAGGAAGGCCAGTACCCCCAGGGTGGCAAAAAAACCATAGAACCAACCCACGATGGTCATTCTGGACTTCCGGCCCTGCTTCTCCAGGATCTCGTGGACCGGGTATGGGGTAAAGATATCCTCGATCTCGATCTCCTGCTCCTTCATCTTCCTGAAGGCCCTGAGCAGGGTCTCTTCGTCCTTAAAAACGCCCAATAAATAATCGGAGTCCATATTAGCTGCTTTTATCCTTTTTCAACTGATACTTATTTACCGCTTTCACTTCGCTGATGGCAATCATGGGGATGTACTTAAAGAAGAGCAATACCCCGAAAATAAAGATCCCCAGGGTTCCCAGGTACATGGCAATCTCCACAAAGGTCGGCGAATAAGAGGCCCAGGCCGATGGCAGGTAATCCTTTGACAGAGAGGTGACCACAATGTTGAAACGCTCAAACCACATCCCCACGTTGATCAGGATGGAGATGATAAACACCACCACCAGATTGCTCCGGATCTTTTTGAACCACATGAGCTGGGGAACCAGGGCATTGAAGATAAACATGGCCCAGAACTGCCTGGTGAACTCGCCGGTGATCCGGTTATGAAAGAAGGTGAAGATCTCGTATTCGTTCCCGGAATACCAGGCCACGAAGATCTCCGTCAGGTAGGCCGATCCCATAATCAACGAAACAAAGATCAGTATTTTGGCCACCTTGTCGAGATGGGAATCTGTCACATAATCTTCCAGCTTGTAAATCTTTCTCAGGATAATCATCAGGGTCATCACCATGGCAAAGCCGGAGAAGATTGCCCCCACCACAAAATAGGGGGGAAAGATGGTGGTATGCCATCCCGGTTCCACCGAGACCGCGAAATCCGTCGATACAATGGAGTGCACCGATACCACCAGTACGGCTGCAATACCTCCCAGGATATAGCTCAGTCCTTCGTAGCGTTTCCACTCTCCCACGGATCCCCGCCAGCCCATGGCAAAAAAGCCGTATACCGCTTTTTTAACTTTCGATTTTGTATGATCGCGGATGGTGGCGAAATCGGGAATCATTCCCAGGTACCAGAAGGAGGCAGAGATAAGCAGGTAGGCCGAAATAGCAATGAAGTCCCAGAATAGCGGAGAGTTGTAATTGACCCAGAGCGGTCCCCGTGTATTGGGATAGGGGAAAATAAAGAAGGCGTTCCAGATCCGGCCCATATGCAGAGCCGGAAAGATAGCGGCACATCCCACGGCCACCACCGTCATGGCTTCGGCGGCCCGGTTGATGGACGATCGCCACTCCTGCCTGAGAATCAGGAGGAAGATGGAGAAGGCTGTACCGGCATGCCCGATCCCGATCCACCAGACAAAGTTAATAATGGCCCAGCCCCAGCCAACTGTATTGTTCACGCCCCAGGTACCGATCCCGGTAGAGATGGTCACATAGATGGACCAGAACCCCAGCAGCATCAGGATGGAACTGATGCCCAGTCCCACGATCCACCAGAATTTGGGCCTGGCATAAAGCGGAGAGGTAATATCTGCCGTGATATGGTTCAGGGATTTATTTCCCAGCACCAGAGGGCCCCTGACTTCCGTATTATACATATATCCTGTATTAGTTATTATCCATGTTGTTCATGAGCCGAAGCATCCTCCGTCCCGGGAGATTTCTCAGTTCCCGGTTCTGCTTCCAAATTCCGTACCCTGGTCAGGTAAGCCACTGAGGGCAGGGTATGAAGCTGCTCCAGCAAATGATAGTTGCGTTCCTCTCTTTTCAGTTTGCTCACCTTCGATTCCGGATCATTCATATTCCCGAAAACCAGCGCCCCGGACGGACACGATTGCACACAGGCGGGCTGTATTTCTCCATCCTGCAGTACCCGGTCCTCCAGCTTGGCCTCCAGTTTCTTCTCCTGGATCCGCTGTACACAAAACGAACACTTCTCCACCACGCCCCGCTCACGCACCGTGACGTCGGGATTCAGGACCAGTCTGGAGAGCTCGCTGTTCTGATTGAAATCGAACTTCTCATTGTTCATATATTTGAACCAGTTGAAACGACGTACCCGGTAAGGACAGTTGTTTATGCAGTACTTGGTCCCGATACACCTCACATAGGCCACCTGGTTGAGCCCTTCGTTACTATGCATGGTGGCCGATACAGGGCAGACATTCTCACAGGGTGCATGATCGCAATGCTGGCACATCACCGGCTGGTGAAATACCCTGGGATTATCGGGATGTTCACTGAAATAGCGGTCGATACGCATCCAGTGCATGATCCTCCGGTTCTTCACTTCCTCTTTTCCCACCACGGCCACATTGTTTTCGGCAATGCAGGATACCACGCAGTTGTTGCACCCGGTGCACTTGTTCAGATCGATCACCAGTCCCCAGTGAAAACCATCAAAGCTGGCTTCCGGATAGAGGGTCTGGTGATGGGCCTCGGCCTCGAGGTGAAAGTGGTTCCCTGCGGAAGGATCGGAGCGGAACTCTGTCAGAGTGGTCTCCCTCACAATGGGCCTCCCCTCCATGGTATGGTGGGTCTGGGTCCGCGCCAGGGGATAAGAACGGCCGGTGGGCTCCATCCTGATCCGCCGGTTGATATAGTCGCGATGGCCGTCCCGGCTGGTCACCCACCGGAAAGCGTTAACGCCCAGGCCATCACCCACTTTTCCGGCCCTTTCACGGCCATATCCAAGTGCCAGGGAAACGGTTCCCCTGGCCTGTCCGGGCTGGATCAGCACAGGGACCTCCATCTCGTCGATGCTTACCAGGGTTTCATCGGCCAGCCCCATGGCCCCGGCATCGGCCGGGGAGACAGTCAGGTAGTTGTCCCAGCAGGCCTTGGTGACCGGGTCGGGAAGCTCCTGCAGCCAGGGATTGTTTGCATACCGTCCGTCGTTCAGAGCCACCGTGGAATAAAGGGTAAGCACCAGGTCCGACTCTTCGGGATGCAGCTCCAGTACCGGGGGGCTATAGACCACAGAAGCCGGCAAGGGTTTCCCGGCCTCAAAACACCCCTTCTGTAGTGTTTGCACCCACCAGTTCTCGTCGCCCCGGACCCCGGGAGGAGCGATGGTACTTTGCCACCAGTTTTTCAGCAGATCCTCATAGCTAAGCTCTTCCCCGGCCCATTTCATCAGTGAGTCCTGGTAGGCCCGGGTATTAAAAATCGGGTGAATACAGGGTTGCTGAAGGCTGAAGGACCCGGAGACCGGTTCTGCATCTCCCCAGGCTTCCAGGTAATGATGATCGGGACAAATAAGCTGGCAGGCACTGGCTGTTTCGTTGAGTGCCGTACCCAGATAGGCGGTAAAACCCGCCTGTTTCATGGCTTCAAAACCGCCAAGGCTGTAGAGGGGATTTACCTGGACCAGCAGAAGATTATCCACCTCCCCCCTCTGGAGGGAGTCGACAAAATCGTTAAACTCCCGGTCGTTCCCCTGTTTAAGCTGAATGGTGCGCTCCAGGTCCAGGGTGGAGCCATAATTATCCAGCATCTGGTTGATCCCTGCGACCATCTTCTGCACCACGGGATTATTCGAACCGCAAACCACCAGGGATCTCCCCCGGTTCTCCAGCAGCTCCGCCACCAGTGATCCCACATCCAAGATACAGGGAGGTGCCGATACTCCGGGCTGACCCGTGGCTTCGGCCAGCCGGTTGTAGATGGCTGCAAGCATCAGCTCCGATTCAGCAGGAGTCACCGGTAAACGTTCATCGGCACAGGATCCCGTCATGGAAAGTGCGGATTCGACCTGGATATGACGGGACATATGGGGATGAGCCGTACTCAACTCCCTTTTGGAGGCATAAGCACGGGCAAATTCCACCGGAGCGATCCAGGTACCCAGGAAGTCGGCATCAAAACTGAGAATATAGTCCGCCCTTTCGAAATGCAGCCCCGGGATCACAGAGGCGCCAAAAAGATCCAGATGCGCTTCCCTGATCCCGGAAGCAGAAATTTCATCGTACTGGATCCATCTGGCTCCGGGAAAGGCCTCCAGAAAGATCCGCAGAACCTCCCTGGTAGTGGGACTAATCATGGTCGGCGTTACAAGGACGGTGTTCCCGGCATCTTTTAACCTGCCGCTCACCATGGAGTCCGCTTCCTCCCAGGAAATCCTGTTTCCCCCTGATTCCGGTTCCTTATAACGGGCATCATCGTACAGGTTCAGAACGGAGGCCTGCACCCTGGCACTGGTTCCTCCGAGGGAGACAGGCGACTGGTGGTTCCCTTCAATTTTAATAGGCCGTCCGTCACGCACCTTAACCACCACACTGCAGTATTCGCTGCCGTCGAAAAAAGTGGAAGCATAGTAATTGGCTTTCCCTGGAACTATCTCTTCCGGTTTAATCAGGTAGGGGATGGCTTTCTGAACCGGCTTCTCACAACTGCTGACCAGGGCAGCCGTCCCAAAGCTGAAGCCCACCAGTTTCAGGAAATCACGGCGCGAACCGCTGGCTTCAACAGCTTTGCTGTCCAGCAAATCCAGCACGGCATTTTTATGCTTATCCTCGTCGCTGTCTACCTCCTCGGGATTCCTGCCATCTCTGTATTCTTCAATGCTTCTCCAATGCTTTTCCATGGGTATCGCTCGGTTTAATAGTGACATTTGGAGCACTCGGTGCCGCCGGTCAGCTCGGCGGTAACCCGGTCGATCTCACCGGACTCCATTTGCCTGTGAAGCTCCTTGTATTGTTTATAGAACTGATTATCAAAAAACTGTACCCCGGTATCCCGGTGACAGTTGATGCACCACCCCATACTCAGGTCTCCTACCTGCCGTACCCGGTCCATCTCCTCTACGGCCCCGTGGCAGGCAGCACATTCGATCTCGCCTATGTTAACATGTTGGGCATGACTGAAGTAAACATGTTCCGGAAGATTATGCACCCTGATCCAGGCCAAGGATGTTCCCTGTTCGTAAGCATCCACCACTTTACTGATCTGGTGTTTTCCCGAATAGGATCCCTCCCGGACAATGGAGTGGCAGTTCCAGCAAACATCTACTCCGGGAATGCCTGCATGCCTGGACTGGTCGACGATGCTATGACAGTACCTGCAATCAATCCGGTTATCGGAAGCATGGACCACATGGGAAAACTTCAGGGGTTGATCCGGTTCATAAAGCTCCTGCCGGCCCAGTGAAGTTCCGGCCTCATAAAGCAATTTAGCCTGCCAGCCCAGGGCAACAAAGAAAATGATCCCCAGGATATAACGACGCTTTACCTTCTTGAAAAAGAAAATATCCAGGATCACCCAGGTCAGGACCACTCCCAGTAGTATAAAAAGAAATATCTTATTGATTACCGGCTTTGTTTTAGAAAGGCCATATCCGGAGAAATCATCCAGATACAGTTTGATCATCTCCACATCGCTTTCATTCAGGTGAAAGGTGCGGTGCATCTCCCCCATCGTCACTCCAACGGGATTCAGAACAGCCTTCCGGAACTCATCCAGACTCTTATCCCGGTACTGGATGGCGATTTCGAATGCACTGGGGTTCCAGTTAAAGGTGTCGATCTCCACGGTATTGTGACAATCGGCACAGGCTTTCGTCTCAAACTTCCCGTCGATCAATCCGTAAAAGAGGCGCTCTCCACGCATCAGTCCTTCTGCAGACGAGCGGGTTCCATGCTCCTCCTGTATCCCGGAAGCAGAGGCAGGCGGAAAGAGAAAAAGGATCAGGAAGCTAAGAGAGAAAGAAAGACTTGAGATTCTTCTCATGTAATGGCGGGTTAGTATTCAGTAAATTTCTTTTCAGGGTATACATGCAATTTAAAACCTTCGTGGAAAAATAGCAACTAGGATCTGATCTGAGATCTTTCCAGCCCGGGATATTCACTATTTGTACTCCATATAAATAATTTTCAACTATATTCGGTCATGCAATCGCTTTTCTCCGGATATTTCCTGCCTTTCACTCTGGCCATTATCACTCTGGGTATGGGACTTTCACTTACCGACAGGGATTTCCGGAATATTTTTGTGCGACCTAAAGCGGTTGTTATCGGGCTATGTTGCCAGATGATTCTTCTTCCGCTTATCGCCTGGCTGATCGCACGGTCTATTCATATAGATCCATATTTTAAAGTAGGACTGATGATCATAGCAGCCTGTCCGGGCGGGGCGACCTCCAACCTGATTACCTATCTCCTGCGCGGAAACGTGGCTCTCTCCATTTCCATGACCGCTCTCAACAGCCTGATCACCCTGATAAGCATTCCGCTGGTGGTCCACTTCTCCCTGCAGGCCTTTGTGCAGGAAGATGCTGCCATCCGCCTCCGGGTGGGCGAAACCATCCTGAAGGTCTTCCTGATCACGATCCTCCCCGCATTTGCAGGCACCCGGATCAGGAAAAACTACCCGGAATTCTCCGTCCGCCTGGAAAGACCCCTGAGATTGGTGCTCCCGATACTCCTGCTGATTGTTTATGCCGGCGTTATATTCATCGACCAGGGAACCGGTGCCGCCACCCGCTCGGATTTTATGAAGATCTTTCCACACACCCTGCTGCTGAATATCCTGGCCATGGTATCAGGCTTTCTGGTGGCCCGCATCTTCCGCCTGCGGGTACTCAACCAGTTTACCATATCCATCGAAGTAGGGCTTCAGAACTCGGCCCTGGCCATATTTGTGGCGGCCACACTGCTTAATAGCAATGATATGGCTCTGGTGCCCGTGGTATACGGATCCTTTTCATTCTTCAGTACCCTGCTTTTTGGATGGGCCGTAAAAAAATTGGGGTGGGTTCCGAGGATTAACGGAAAAGATGCATAAACCCGGCTGTTTCATAGGGATTACTGCCTCCTTCTTCTTCGATCACGTAGTAATAGATTCCCTCCTGCAAAGCTTTGCCATCCAGGCTGTTTCCATCCCAGAAGATACGTGTGGAGAGGGTATGATAAATCCGGGCACCGTTTCTTGTAAACACCGAGAACTCATATACGGTGCTTCCATCGGTGGCCACCTCGAAAAAGTCGTTGACCTGGTCTCCGTTGGGGGTGAACACATTGGGAATCTCCAGGGGATCCCCTGCTGCTTCGGCAAGCATAGAGTCCAGCATAATCAGCTGTTTATCTGAAAGTTGAATATTTTCAACAGAAGGCTCTGCTTCCTGTCCATACAGGCCCGGGATAAGGAGGGCCCACAGACAAACGGGGGCAATGATTCTGGTTAGGGTCATATCTTTTCGGTCAGCTTCTGAACCACCCTAAAGTTATTAAAAAATTCTTTGGCGAATACCCTGACCACCGTATATGTTGGAATGGCCAGGATCATTCCCACTACTCCGGCCAGGCTGCCAGCCATCATAATCACTATAAATATTTCAATGGGATGGGCATAAACGCTGGTTCCGAAAATAAGCGGCTGGAAAACCAGGTTATCGGTAAGCTGGGTGATGGCAAATACCAGGGTCATGTACCCCACCAGGGGCAGCAGTTGCGTGGTAATATCCATCTCCAGATGCGTAGCCACGCCCAGAATAATTCCCAGGGCAGCCCCTATCCAGGGTCCCAGATAGGGAATAATATTTAGTACAGCAGCAATGAGGCCAATAACGAGCCCGTGCCTGAACCCCACCCCAACCAGGGTCATCCCCAGGGTAATCATGGTGAGTATTCCGGTCATCTGCAGCAGGATCCCTATAAAATAGCGCCTGAGCAGGTGCTTGACCGATTCCAGGGCATGGCGGAAGGATTCCACACTTTTTTCGGGAACCACCGTTACGATATAGCCACTGATCAACTTATCCTCCCTGAGGAGGAAAAAGGTGATAAAAGAAATGGCAAAGAGGGCCCAGGCAAAGTTGCCCAGAACAGAGGCCACGGTGGCAATCAGATCGGTGATGACATCGATATTCAGGACAGATGCCAGACCACCCTGCAAACCCTCACTCAGGGTCAGGGCCCCCTCTCCGCCCAGATTCATTTTTTCGTACCAGATACCGAATCTTTCAATAGGACCCTCAAAAGCCTCTATAATCAGACCGGTATCGATACTGGACAATTCCTGGGCCTCGCTGGCCACCACGGGAATAAAGATTCTGAAAAAGCCGAAGAAGACCCCCCAGATCACCAGCAGGGTGATCAGGGCCCGAATGAAGACCGGCAGCTGCCACGTTCCGATGCGGATCCTGCCCAGCAGGCGGACCAGGGGACGGGTAATCAGGGAGAGCACCGAGGCAATCAGGATATAGGCCACGATGCTGGAGAATCGCCAGACCAGTAGTCCGATCAGTATGACTCCTGCCAGAACCAGCAGGGAATGGGGACGGATCCAGTTTTTCACAGACATAATCAACTGCTAATATAGTGATTAATCCTGTTGATAATTATTCTTTTGAAATCGGGCTTGTTTGGGTACTTTTACCTGCCATTGAAGAGAAGGATTTTATGAAGCAGTATCTTGATTTACTTGCACATGTGATGGAGCATGGAACCCGTAAGGAGGACCGTACAGGAACCGGCACGATCTCTGCCTTTGGCTACCAGATGCGCTTTGACCTGCAGGATGGTTTCCCCTTGATGACCACTAAAAAACTCCATCTGAAATCGATCATTCATGAATTACTGTGGTTCCTCGCAGGCCATACGAATACCCGTTACCTCAACGAACATGGAGTCAGGATCTGGAACGAATGGGCCGATGAAAACGGGGAGCTGGGACCCATTTACGGTTACCAGTGGAGAAGCTGGCCGGCACCGGACGGAACCCAGATTGATCAGATTTCCCGCGTGCTTGAATCGATCCGTGAGAATCCCGATTCCAGGAGACATGTCGTGAGTGCCTGGAACGTGGGAGAGCTGGATAAAATGGCACTCCCCCCCTGTCACATTCTCTTCCAGTTCTACGTTGCCAGGGGGAAACTCTCCTGTCAGCTCTATCAGCGAAGTGCGGATATTTTCCTGGGGGTACCCTTCAATATTGCCTCTTACTCTTTCCTGTTAATGATGATGGCACAGGCTACGGGGCTGGAGCCCGGTGAATTTATTCATACCCTGGGTGATGCCCATATTTACCTGAACCACGAGGAGCAGGTAAAACTGCAGCTGAGCCGGGAGCCCAGGTCCCTGCCCGGTGTCAGACTGAATCCGGAGATCCGTTCGGTATTTGATTTTCGCTTCGAAGACTTTATCGTGGAAAATTATGATCCCCATCCCCATATCAAGGGGGCCATCTCTGTGTAATATGGAAGCAACAAAGCTGAAAAATATTTCCATCATTGTAGCCATAGCCCGCAACCGCGCCATTGGAAAGGACAATAAACTGCTCTGGCATCTGCCGGATGACCTGAAGCGCTTTAAGAAACTGACCACCGGCCATACCCTGATCATGGGCCGCAATACCTTTCTCTCTTTGCCCAACGGAGCGCTTCCAGAGCGAAGACATATTGTGATCTCCGATCAGCCCGGGGAGTCCTTCGAAGGCTGTGAAATGGCAGGATCCATGGAGCAGGCTATTGAACTGGCCGGTACAGAAGAAGAGTGTTTTGTGATCGGCGGGGGAATGGTATATGAGCAGTTCCTGCCGGTGGCCGGGAAACTGTATCTCACCCGGGTTCATGAATCATTTGATGCCGATACTTTTTTCCCTGAAATAGATTTCAGTGAATGGAAGGCCGTATTCTCGGAGGAGCTTCCGGCCGGGGACCGCAACCAGTATGCCCACAGCTATACAGCGTATATCAGGGCCTGATATTAAGGCCCTGCCCTTCCAGTTTTATGCCCGGGCCCATGCTGTAAATAATGCCCCATAAAGAGGTAAAGGCAGTGATCAGGTAGAAAAGCAGGCTCAGGGCAATGGAAAGGCTCAGATCCAGTCCCAGCCACTGAGCCCCCAGCATAAAGGTAAATTCCCTGGAACCAATCCCCCCGATGGTCAGGGGCAGGACCGCCACCATGGAGGAAATCAGAAACACAAAGAGGTAGCTCTCCGGTTTATCGCTTACATGCAGGGAAAGCAGGATCAGTAAGGCCGAGAGTGCCTGCAGCAGCTGAACCGCCAGCGAAAGTAAATTTGCGGGACCGAATACGGGAAGCAGGTAAGGAAAGAACTTCCTGTAAATCAGGTAGACGACCATAAGGGAGAGGGGAATAAGGATCCAGATATACCAGGCATAGACCGACATGCCGGGAATAAAACAGAAGAGAAGCACCGCCATGCAAAAAAGCGCTAACACCCCGATGATCCGGTCCATCATTACGGCCCAGAATATCTTCCCGGCAGCCGTATCGTAGCTCCTGTTCAACAAATAGATCTTATAGCCGTCCCCACCAATCCCGCCGGGTAAAAAAAGATTGTAATACATTCCCAGCAGATAAAGTTTCATATTGCTCCGTCCGGAAATATGAATTCCAATGGAGCCCAGGTATTTGTTGAGCCTGAATGAGGAAATCATTTTGGACAGGACAAAAAGCAACAGGGCGCCGGCCAGATATAAAAAATTCGAGTGTGCCATGGTTCCAAGAACCTGTTGCAGATCAATTTTTGCAAACACGTACCAGAGAGCAGCCAGGGTAAGCGTCAGTTTTAAAAAGACTTTAAGCTTTGTCGGGAATTTAATCTTCACGAAGAATGATTCGTTTTACCCTGTAGGGCTTTTTATGCTGGGACTCGTAATAGGTGCGCATCAGAATCTCCGAAATGATCCCGATGGTGATGATCTGAATGCCGCCGATGGTCAGCATAAATCCCAGCAGCAACAGTGGTTTTCCCCAGATATCTTCTCCCAGAAACTTAAGAACCAGGAAGTAGATATCTATCACAGCCCCGGCTCCAAAGGTGAGGATCCCCAGGGTGCCGAAAAAATGGATGGGCCGGTTCTGGTATCTTTTAAAGAACACGATCAGTAAAAGGTCGCTTATCACTCGGAAGGTCCGCCTCATTCCGTAACTGGATTTCCCAAACTGCCTTCTGTGGTGGGTCACCGGGACCTGTTCCATGCGCGCTCCCTGAAGCACGGCCAGTACAGGAATAAAACGATGCAGTTCCCCGTAGAGACCCAGGTTCCTGGCAATATCGCTTCGGAACACTCGCAGGGCACAGCCGTAATCCCTGAGCTTCACCCCGGTAATCAGGCGAATAAAAAAATTAGCTATCCTGCTGGGGATCCTCCTGAAAATGGCTGAGTCTTTTCGCCGGACCCGTTCGCCGGAGACCACGTCGCAATCTCTCTCTTTCAGGATTTCAATCATTCCGGGAACATCGGCCGGATCATTCTGCATATCCCCGTCCATCAGGACAATCAGTTCACCCTCAGCCTGGTCAATCCCCGCGGAAAGTGCCGAACTCTGGCCGTAATTGGTAATCAGATCGATGGCCACCAGGTTCCGGAAATCTCCTGCAACCCTCGATATCTCGGCCCAGGTATCGTCAGCGCTTCCATCATTCACCAGGATCATCTCATAGGGATATGAGGTGGCGTCCATGGCAGAACTGATGGCCCGGCAGAGGGGTTCAATATTCTCCTTCTCATTGAATACGGGAACCACAAAAGAGACTTTCTCCATCTGTATGACCGGCTTGTTTAGATCCCTCAAAGTAACCAAATTTTGCTATATTTCCGGTCACGCAACCGATTGATTTATGAAGAAAAGTACCATCGCCTTATTCGCGGTTCTGGGCAGCGGGCTCCTCATCCTGGCTGTACTTTTCGGCAGGGTGATGGTAAATCCCGATTCCTTTCTTTTCTCCGGATCGGGCGATGCGGTAAAAAGTTATTATAATTTCAGCTACTATCTGAAATATGATTCCGGGATCGACCACAACGGAATCAACTATCCTTACGGAGATCATCTGCAATACATCAACTCCCATCCGCTCCACCTCCAGGTCATCAAATTTCTGGACCGGGTGTACGATCCCCTCTCGGATCATGGAGTGGGCATCCTCAATCTGAGTATGATTTTTTCCCTGTGGCTGGCTATTCCATTTATCTTCCTGGTATTGAGGAAATTTTCCCTGCCGCCCTGGTATGCGGCTGTGGTCTCCCTGATCATTCTTTTTCTGAGTCCGCAGGTAGACCGCCTCGGGGGCCACTTTGAAATGGTCTATGCCTTTTTTATACCCCTGTTCTGGTACCTTCTGATTCGCTGGCAGGAGGCCGGCAGGAAGGCCGGATGGACCGTGCTCCTGCTGCTTACCGCGCTGCTAGGCGGTTTTACAAGTGCCTACTATGCCGCCTTCCTGGCTATCTTTCCCCTGGCCATCTTCCTCGTCCAGCTCTGGAACCACCGCCGGAAACTAAAACAATATGTTCCGGAAGGCCTGCATCTGCTGATGATTGCCATTCTGCCCCTTCTGCTTGTAAAAGGGGTAGTGAACCTGACCGACTGGGTGGACGACCGTCCCGATAATCCTTGGGGTTTTTTCATCTTCCATTCCAGCATTTTCAGCATCTTTCTTCCTCCTGACTCCATGCTCAGGGAGTTGAGCAGCGGGATCGTCGATATAACATATACCTGGGAGGGACGGGCTTATGTGGGTTTACCTGCCACGCTGCTGGCTCTCTCCTTTCTGATCCTGATTTTCCTGCAGCTGGCCGGCCGGGATAGACCCTCCTGGAGCTCCTTCTTTCCAAACAAGAAACTGAACCTGTACCTGGCTGCCTCCGTGATTGTTCTGCTCTTCTCCATGTGTATCCCCTTTAAGTGGGGCCTCGGTTTTTTAACCGAGCTGCTTCCCTTGCTCAAGCAGTTCAGATGCCTGGGGCGCTTCTCCTGGATATTTTATTACGTTAGCACTGTATTTACAGCCACCTATCTGTACTACCTCTACAGAGTGCTGCGGAGAAAGGGCTACGGCCGACAGGCCCTGGCAGTCCTGCTGATTATCCTTTCTTACTGGGGCCTGGAAGCCGCCTCCCGGATATATAAAAATACCCGTCCCATCTATAATCAGAATGACTTGCTGAATACCCGTGCCGTCGACCTGAAGGAGGTTCTGGAAGCTTCAGGGAAAAGCAGTGATGATTTCCAAGGAATCTTTTTTCTGCCCTTTGCCAACACCTGTGGAGATAAACTGCAGTTTGAAAGAGGATTGTCTGCCTTTTCTGAAGCCATGAGCTGCAGCTACCAGACCGGCATCCCCATCGTGCAGAGTTTCTCTCCCCGTATCTCCCTTTCCCAGGCCATGAGCTCCATTCAGCTGCTGGCCGACAGCAGCATTTATAAAGTGCGCGTGAAGGATATGAACCAGAAGCCCCTGCTCCTGGTGACCGGCCTCCAGGAACTGAACCACCAGGAATCGGCTTTGCTTCAGAAAGCCAGACACATCTGGTCGGGCAACAGCTTCTCCCTGGCCCTCCTGCCCGTCGAAGCTTTCAACCAGGGTTATAAGGAGTGGGTGGAGCTGGCTGCCCCCCTGCTGGACAGCCTCCGGAATCCGGGGATGCTTTGTACCGGTGCGGACCCGCGGCAGGTGATCTATGATGATTTTGAAGGGCTTCCCTCCGGGCAGGTTTTTACCGGATCCGGGGCAAAGTATCTAAAGAAAGGGACCATGGAACTGTTCCGTGAGAACCTGTTCGAACGTTTTTCAGATTCAGAGCTGGAACTCTCTCTCTGGCTTTATGTGGACCACCGGACCGATAACATGCCCACCCCGGAACTATGGCAGTGGGATGAAAAGGGTAAGCTGATAAACAAGGAGAAACTGAACTCCCGCGAGGTCCATAATGTGGACGGAATGTGGATCCGGGTCGGCAAAAACCTGATTCCGGAAGCGGGAACAAGCTACCAGCTTAGCATCAGGGGCAAATATATCTCCGTGGATGACCTGCTGCTAAAACCATCCGGCAGCCGGGTGGTGGTCCGCCAGGCAAACGGAGACTTCTTGATGGATAATTTTCGGCTTCCTGTTGCTACTGATCTTTGATTTTACTACTTTTTCAGGCTCAAACCAAATCGATTCCTATGAAAAAGTTACTGCTAACTGCCATGACCATTCTCTTTGTTCCTCTGTTCCTGCATGCACAGGCCAACATAATAGAGGGGACCTGGTACAATGACGAGAAAACCTCCACCATTGAGATTACCAAGGGAGCTGATGGAAAATATGTTGGAAAAATCTCCTGGCTGGAGGAGCCTAACGAGGATGGCAAGCCCAAAGTGGACAAAGAAAATTCCGACCCCAAACTGGCCAAACGCCCCTTACTGGGACTGTCAATAGTAAAAAATTTTGTATACGACAGCAATTCCAAACAATGGGAAAAAGGCTCAATTTATGATCCGGACAATGGTAAAACTTATGACTGTTTTGCCTGGTTTGAGGACGGTAATAATAACAAGCTGTATCTCAAAGGTTACGTGGCCGGAATCAAAGCGCTGGGCCGCAAAACCATCTGGACCAGGAAAAATTAGTCCGCTGCTGAAATCTGCGCTTTAACTGTTGTGCTAAAATCGTCCGGAAACGTACAATACATTCCCGCAAGCGTTCACTTTTCTAAATAAGCCGGAGAGGAGAAAAAATCTTATCTGACTGCTTTTTAAACAGTTACGATTTTTGGCATATAAAATGATATAAATAAGCTGAAAACAAATCTTACGTCCTTTTACATTTCACTAACGGGTGATACAGTAAAATTTCTTTTTAGGTTTAAGTGGTTAGTAAAAAGGGGCCTTCCGGCCCCTTTTTTAATGATGCAGCAGGTAGGCAATGGCTGAATATTCGGCCAGGGCTATTCCCTTGGCCGCATCTGTGTTCTTGTAATAGTTTTTCACCAGGGGGGAATCCAGTACACCGCCTTTGCCGTGTTCATGCTCAAAGGGCAGACTGATGTATTCCATATGATCCTCAATCCGGGTATTTGTCACCGGATCGTTGACCACCTCATATAGCATGGCCCTGAATTTCCGGGACTCCAGGATGAAGTCTGGCCCCATACCACTTTCCAGGATGACCTCTCTGCCGGCATTTTTGTTGTCTTTACCCTTGATCTCCTTAATGCTCACCCCCGGTTGACCCACGAATGCCATCATTCCCTCCTGCATTTCCCGGATCAAAATCTGCAGATTCCTGGCCTGGTCGTGAATTTGCGTGATGGTGGCCAGTTGATCCGCCCGGGTACTGTCGCGGGCCAGCTCCAGCAATACAGCTGTTTCTTCCTGGACATCCTCCACCCGCTGTTCATTGGCCAGCGCTTCGTTCTGGTAGATATCCATTAATTCTTTGCCCATATTGACATTTCCCATCAGCATCACACAGGCGATGCCTACGAGCAACATCACTATATAAGGCAGTTTCACCTTCTCGCTTCCGCTTCGCTGGAAAACATTAACCACATAAAGGGGGACAAAGCCAATCAGAAGGAAGCCTATGCTGGCATAAATCAGCCAGCCGGCTCCCGGCCAGTGCATGATCTTGAAGGTAGCACCGGCCAGCAACAGGGCGATGGTCAGGTAACCCACAATGGCATAGACCGGGTTCTTCTTTTCCAGTTGTTCCTTGTGGTTGGTAATAAAATAAAGTGGAAGGAAGACAAATACGATCAGTAGCATACCCACTGTAATCAAAATACCGGCCCCGGGCCAGTGCATTCGCTTAAAAAGGGATCCCACTATAGTCAGGATCGCTGAGCTTAATCCGAAGATGTACGTGAAATTTTTCATACGTTGATGTTTTTTGTCAAGGTTTAGCAAGGTCTGGTGCTGGATCAGTGCGAGCTGCTTTTCGCCAATGGAGTCGAGTACCTGGGAGTAGGAGGATTCAAAGTCCTTTCCTTCATCCATTTTCTCCTCCACCAAACAGCAGACATGGTCCAGCAGGTCATCCATCAGCCTCTCGCAGGTCAGTCCGAGTCTGACCAGATCGGCCCGGATGCGTTCATAATTGTCGTTAATAATCTCTACAATCATTTCAGGCAGGACCCGGTTTAAGCACGAAGGACAATGTATTTACAAAATCAAAAAATTCATCCACCTTCTGCTCCGACCAGGTACGCCCTTTATCGGTGAGAGTGTAATACTTCCGGACCCGCCTGCCGATATACTCCTTTTCGATGGCGATATGTCCGTCAGCCTCCAGTTTATGTAAAACCGGATAGAGTGCACCGAATGTAAGTTTGATCTTACCGGTGGATAGCTCTTCCACCCGCTTGGTAATCTCATACCCGTACATCCGTCCGTTGTCGGCCAACAACTTTAAAACAATGGTTCTCAAAGTACCTTTTAACAAATCATTTGCTATCATAAAAACAAATATATAACATTATTATATATACACAAATTATATATAAGGATATTTTATATCTACCCCCCCCTGTTTACGCGGCTCGTAAAAAAAAATCAAAAAAAATGAAAAAAAGTTGCCAAAACCGGGTAACAATTTCCTGCCCTTTCTGATTAAACGGTATGAAATAAAAAAAATAAATCCGGGTAAATTCATTATATGCCTGATAATAAGTATATTAACGTATAAAACGCAAAAAGAAACAGATATGAGAGCCCTTCACGAAAAATACGGAACGAAAAACCTGGTTTTTCTCTCCCGGAGAGATAAAGATGTTTTGATCTACATGAACAGCGACGTATGGATCACTCCGGATCTGAAAAGATTTAAAAATGATCTGCTTGAAAAAGTTATGAAAGAAAATCTGAATTCAAATACAGATCGTTGAACATGAGAACAGAGAATATGAAACTAAGAGAAATTTGCTGGGACAGAGAGTTAAAGGAAGCCGTCTGGAAAAAAGGCCGGATCAATCCGGACTACGCCCCACATGTACTGCGCTGGGATTACCGGGGCCGGATCATGATGTGGTCGAAATACGGAAGAACAGATTCGATCTTCGGATGGACCATTGAAGCCCGGGATCCGGTAAAGGAGGAGGATGGGATCAACCTGGACAATCTGTATCCTGTTAATTCTTTTAGCCCGGATAAAAATGAATAGCGAAGATTTGGAATCTCCCGTCGGCAGGTGGCCGATGTTGCACTGGCATGGGTCTAAGCCGTCCTCCAGAAGTCGCGCCACCTGTCTTTTTTTCTATTCCCGGCTTTTTTGCAAAAACCGGGTAACACTTCGTTGCCCTTCTGAATAATTAATCATTCACTTTAAAAACAAAAGATCATGAAAAAGAAAATGCAAACAAGAAACGAACTGGTACAGAAGTTCCACAAAGAAATGATCGAAACCAAAAAAATGAACTACCTGACCGGTGGTGACGGTGACGGAGGCCAGGGTTCCATCGGTGATCCCTGGGATTAATATAGCCATGATCAGGGCAACAATCCGGACTTTCTCTTTTATCAGGGCTGTATTTTAAATACCTTTACCTACCCTGTGAAACCTGATAATATTGAGAAAGCCAATTGTTTCCCTGGTATTCGGCTATATCTGTTTTGCCGCTGCATACGGACAGCAGGCGGCAGATTCGGCCAGGTTCCTTTATGAAGAATCTTATAAGTCTGTTTATGCAGGTGATTTTTCCCAGGCTGAATCCTATCTGGCAGAGTTGTTTAAGTATGGTCATACCCTGTCTGTTTACCAGATGGCCCTGGTACATAACAGACTGGGGTTTGTGTACTCTGAAACGGGACGCTTAAGGGAAGCCCTGGAGGAGTACCGGATTGCCGAAGTCCTTACTGAAGGGGCAGACACAAGGTTTATACAACTCAGGATCAGCATCCATATCAATCAAGGCTTACTCTATAATAACCTTGGTGATTACACCAATGCCCTGGAGTATAATAACGAGGCGGAAAGGCTGTTGAGGTCAGTCCCAGCCTGGGACAGTATCTCTTATGTCAAATTATCCGCTCTCCTGCTTAATAACGGGATTGTCTTAAACCATTTGGGCAGGCATGAGGAGGCGCGGGAGGTTCTGGAAGAATGTGCGCAGATTAAAAAGACGTATAAGCACTCCTACCTGGGAAGTGTCTATTTTAATCTGGCCCGGGTGTATCTGAACCTGGGAGATCCGGAACTTGCCCATCAGAACTATCTGAAAGGAATTGAGCAATGGACCTCAGAATATGACTCGGATTATTTTGAATTAGCCAATATTTATCTTCATTTCGGACAGTTCCTGAACGCTCAGGGAAAGCCGGAGGAAGGCTTTGAATACCTGCAAAAAGCACTGCAGAACTATTTGCAGAATTATGATCCCGGGCACCCCCTGACGGCGGCCTGTTATGAAGCGATCGCCCGGTATTTCCTGAACCGGTGCGAATTTGAAAAATCCCTGGAGTATCTCCAGCTGGCACTGCATTCCATTGCAGGATCGTTTAAAGAACAGGATTTGTTTTCAAATCCGGAACCCGGAAGTGCCAGTCATGACCCGACCCTGCTCAGGATCCTTGCTACAAAAACAGAGGCCCTGGAAAGGATCTCTGCCGGTGCCGGAACAACCGAATACAAGAGGAAGTATACAGAAGCTGCCCTTTCCACCAATCTTCTCTCCCTGGAGGTGCTTCAGCAGATCCGGAACGCTTTCCTTTCATCTGAAAGCAGGATGTTCATGAGCTCCCGGCAAAAAGATCTCTTTACTGCCGGGATCCGCCTCAACCTCCGGATGTTCAGACTAAGCGGTCAAGAAAGATTTATCGAAGAGGCTTTTCTGATGGCTGCAAAAGGAAAGTCCGGGGAGCTGATGTTCGAAATGAAGAATAAGGAGTGGCTCTATCTGGAAAGCCTGTCGGATACTATGGCCATAAGCGCCATTGAGCTCAGGCAACAGATTGACTATCTCTCAAACCTGATCCAGTCGCACATCATGGATATGAATCCGGACTCTGTCCAGCTGGTAAACTGGCAGGACCAGCTCTTTCAAACCAGGGATTCCTTTAACAGACATATGGAACAGCTTCGCAGGGATCTTCCCCAGATTGGCCAGTTCGAGCCAGATATGCAGGATTTCTCCCTGGAACAGATCCGCAGAAGCATGAAGCACGGCGAATCCCTGGTAGAATACTTTATCGGAGCTGCTGATTCAGCAGACAGGGAGCAGTTATTCATTTTTGTAGTAAGCAGGCAGGGATGCCAATACTACCAGTCCACTCTGGATTCTGCTTTCAGGGAAAACCTGGAAACCATCATGGATAAGCTGCACCTTTTCGTACCTTACAATGAAAGCAGGGAACGGTTTGACAGTCTGAAGCTTGCCCTGTACGGAGCCTATCAGGAACTTGTAGAGCCTGTGGAGTCATTTTTCAGGGGCCGGAATCTGCTGATTGTCCCTGATGAAACCCTCTCCTATATTCCTTTTGACGCATTGATCACCCGTCCGGACCCGGACAGTATTGCCAACTACGCCGGGATTTCTTATCTCCTGCAGGATTATAACATTTCCTATATCTATAATTCACAGCTGATTGCACATAAGCGCCCCCGGGACTGGCGTTTCCCCCGGGTAACTGCCTGGATCCCTGAACAGGCCGGGTCGCCGGTACGCGCCTATGGAAAGCTGAGCGGAGCTGAACAGGAGGTCGGGGATATCCTGAAGCTGGTTCAGGGCCGCTGTGTCCAACAAATAATCAGTAAGCCGGAGCTTGCAGCTTTACTGCAGGAGAGCTCCATCCTTCACCTGGCCATGCACTCCCTGGCAACCGAGATTACAGGGAAGTCGCCCTATTTCATCCTGGATACGGTCGCGGATCCCCTGCTGGGAAACCGGATGCACGACTATGATATAAATGCCCTGAAGCTCTCGGCTCCCATGGTGGTCCTGAGCAGTTGTGAAACAGCAGGGGGACCCTTAAAAAGCGGGGAAGGCATTATGAGCCTGTCCAGAAGCTTTTTGCAGGCCGGTGCAGCATCGGTGGTCCATACCCTCTGGCCCGTGGATGATGTAAAAAGCAGGGAAATCATGATAGCCTATTACCGGGAATTAAAAAAAGGCCGCTCGAAAAGCAGGGCCCTTTCCAATGTGAAGAGACAGTATATGCTCGGGCAGCCGCCTTTCTATACCCATCCATACTACTGGGCGGCCTTCCAGATAAGCGGCGACAATGCCCCGCTGAACCTCCGCAGGAGTATATCCATCATCCCGGGATCCGTCCTGCTTGTTCTTCTCTACTTGTTTTATTTAAAACGGCGAAGTTTCTTCCGGAGGCCCTGAGCGTCTTGTTTATACATCCCATCGTATCTTTCCAGCTGCCCCAGTAGTGAGCCGGTCTTTTCGTACTCCCCGGTTTTCAGACAGCAGAGACTCAGATACCACAGACTCTCTGCCTGATATCTTATTTGACTGTCCACCAGGGGTGCCAGCAGACTTTGTGCCTGCTCGTACTGCCCAAGTCCCAGGCAGGAAAGAGCCGAGAAGAAGCTGACCTCGGATTCTAAGGCCGGGTCTGAGGCCAGTCCGTCAAGCTGGTCGATGGATTGTTGATAATTCCCGTCCAGGTAATGGTTGATCCCCAGGGCAACTTCCCGGAACATTTCGCCCGATTCACCACGCTGCGTAAAATCAGAAGCCTCAAGGGGTGCATAATACCGGTCGAACAGGCGATCCTGATCAACTCCCGGGGGCAGGATCCCAAAGGTGAATAAAAGCGCAACTGTTGCCGCAATGGCTGCTGCAGCTGTGATTCTCCTGAACCTGATCTTTTTTCCGGCGGGCTCCAGCATCCGTTCAGATGGTTCACGGGATTCAGATGCAAATGCCAGATCTGCCAGTTTCTCCACATCTTCCAGCCGGGGATCCGATCTCATCTCCTCCAGTTGTAGTTTTGTCTGCAAATACTCCTTCACCTGCCTGTGGAGCTCATAAGATTCCCGTAGTTCAGGATCAACCGCGATTTCCATCTCCATCTCCACGGTCTGTTCCGGGCTCAGATCATTGTAGATATAATCTGCCAGGCTCCTGTTTCTATCCATTTTCCGATCCATAGCGTCCGAGTATATTAATCCATATCCAGAGTTAGTTCGATCTGCCTGATTTTTTTGAATGTGGGATGGTTCTGGATCATCTTCATCAGAAAATCATGGCACATGCTTTTCCGTTTTCGCACATAGCCATAGCTAAATCCCAGCTTTTCTGAAATTTCCCGTGGCGAATAATCTTTCAGGTATCCCCCCAGAATATCCTGACAGACTGTGTCCAGCTGCTGAAAGCTTTCCCAGAAAATCTCCTGGTATAACTGCAGGTCGGCTTCTTCTGAAAAATCCCATTCCGGTGTATTATCCAGCTTCCGCAAATGATAATTACGCACGGCGACCTGCTTCTCCAGGTGCTGCTTCCAGGTTATCTTGCACAAGGCATAGACCAGGGTTCCCAGCTTACAGGTCAATTCAAAATCTTCCCGGTCCACCAGGCGAATCAGTGCGATCAGGCCTTCACTGAATACATCCCTGGCATCCTCCTGGCTTCCTCCCATCTCCATGACCATGATGCGAATGCTTTCCTGGAACTTAGCCTGGAGATATACAAAGGCAACATCCTCCCGTTTCCGGATAGAATTGATAATATGTTGATCACTGTATTTTTCCATGGCAACGATCAGGCAGAGAAACTTGCGCGTGCCAAAGTTAGCAAAAGAAGTACATATACAATTATAAAATTGGTCAAATTCAGAAGCCGAAAGCAGGCGCTGAGCTCCGGCTCCCGTTAAGAATGCTATTTTTGTGCCATGAAGAATAAAATAAAGGTCCGGCGAAAAACCTTGTTCCTGTGGATGGCTGTTGTTGCTGTAAGTCTTATTCTCTTTTTTTTTAACCGGGATCTTTTTGATATCACTTTTCTGAAAAAATATGTAAGCGATCACCGGGTGCTTGTATTGAGCCTTTATCTGCTTATTCTCACTTTTATTGGCCTGACCTTTATTCCGTCCACTCCTTTTGCCGTGGCAGGGGTCCTTATGTTTCCTCCCCTGGAAGCCTACTTTATAAATCTCATTGGAATAATCACTTCATCGCTGGTTGTTTACTACTTCACTCAGTATCTCCGGCTCGACCACTGGCTGGAGGCTAAATACCCGGCAAAAATAGAAAAGGTGAAAAAGGCCCTGAGCAAAAAGGAACTGCCCATTATCGCCGGCTGGAGTTTTTTCCCCGTGGTGCCTACCGACCTGATCATTTATGTGAGCAGTACCCTGAACATCCCTTACTGGAAATGCCTTAGCGGAATAATCATCGGAGAAGGCACCCTGAATGCTTTTTATATCTTTTCTGTAGATTTCTTTATTTAATATTCTGGCCGGACCGGCCTTATCCAACAAAAAAACCGCCGGGCTCTCGCTGGGCGGTTTCTCTTGTCGGGTGGAAGACCGGGTTCGAACCGGCGACCTCTGGAACCACAATCCAGCGCTCTAACCTACTGAGCTACATCCACCATTTGGGTGTGCAAATTTACAAATTTTTTTATTCCGGTATTCTATTCCGGGAAATTATTCCCCGAGCACTTGAAGAAAGAGCCGGTTGTACTGTGCCATTACCACCTTTTCTCCATATATATCAAGGGTTTGCTGCCTGATTTTCCCGGCAGAATAATTGCGGATATTTACCATCATTCCCTGCATGGCCCCGGCCAGTTCACCCGCATCCCCGGGTTTAATCAGCAGGCCATTCTCCGGGTTGACCATGGAATCCGGACCGCCCGACCGGGTAGCGATCACCGGAAGCCCGGTGGCCATGGCTTCGATCAGCACCACCCCGAATGCTTCGTAGCGGGAGGGAAGTACAAAACAGCTGGCCTCCCTCATCTCCTTCTGCATCTCCTCCCGGTTCAGCCTGCCCAGAAAGCGGACCCGTTCGCTAATTCCAAGTTCGACGGCCTGCCGCTCCAGCTCCTCTCTCAGGGAGCCTCTCCCAGCCAGCCGGACCAGGAAATTCTGACCGCCTTGATCGGCCAGTAATTTTACAGCCTCCAGGAGCAGGTCCAACCCCTTCACAAACTCCAGCCGGCCGGCCCAGAGAAATACACAGGGATTTGTGGTACGGGGCTCCGGCGGGGGAAGAAAGAGGTCCTCACGAATCATATTGGGAATCACCATGGTTTTTTCCAGGACAGGGGCGACCAGGGCCTCTATCCCCGCTCTCAGGCTGCCGGAGACCAGGACCAGCTTGTTGCAGTGGCCATATGCCCTCTCAAACAGTGGAACATAAAAGGCCTTCACCATCTGCCGCGCCTCTTCAGTGCTCCACACAAAAAAGCTCCGGTGCTCCACAACCAGATAGGGAACCCCCTGTTCGCGGTTCAGCAGGTAAGCCGCGAATCCGGCCCAGGTCACGCTGTGCGCCAGAATAAGGTCCGGCTTCCCGAACTGTTCCACATATTTCCGGTAGATCCTGACGGTTTGCCGGGCCCATCCGGCAATGTTATACCTTTCATTACCCGGTACCTTCAGGTAGGTGGAGCGCACCACCCGCAAGCCATCTTCCTCCTCTACCCGGTAAGGGCGAAAGGCCGTCCGGCCGGTCTGGAACAGCTTCCGGATACCTGCCAGACGGGTGACCAGCACATCCACCTGCCAGCCCGTCTTCCGGATGGCCTCGCTGTGTTCCTTGAAAAAATAACCTCCGTCGGGCGGGTACCAGGAAGGGATGATCAGGATGCGCTTTTCATTTTTCATATTTTCAAAAGATCAGGTTTGCGATTCCTTCAGGATATGCCGGGAGATTACTGTTTTATAAAACTCGCCGGGCACCCTGTTGAATTCTGCCGGCCGCGACGGCAGGCACTCTCCTGTAAAGACAGCCGATTTGGTATGTCCCACATGATATACCCTGGCTGCCCGTTCTTTTCCCACCCCGTCGAGGATGGCTGCCAGCACCTCAAAGCGCACCCGGTCGGGGTGAAAGCCATAGTCATGCCAGACCACGATGCTCTTCTCATGGACCAGGTGTCTGAAGACCTGGATCGTATCGCTTTTGATATTCTCATAATGATGGTCCCCGTCAATGAATATCAGGTCGAATTTCCTGTTAAGCTTTGCAAAATCGAAGCTGAGGGAATCGCCGCGCAGATGGGTAACATTCTTAAGTCCTTTTGAAAAGAGCATGTGGGAGGCAATGGCAGAAGAATGCATCCCCCTCTGCAACATCTCCTTTTCGCTCAGGCATAAGGTATAACAGCTGGCCGCCCTGGAGGCAAGGGTGGCCACACTTTCGCCCCGCCAGGTCCCGATCTCAAAATAGGTGCAATTCCCGATCCTCTCTGCCAATCCGGCGAGCAGCATCAGGTCGGTGGGCAGGGAACCACCATCGAGATAGGTCATGGGACCAAGTTCGAAAATCGCCGCGCCAATCAGTTCATCCATCTCCACCATGGGAAGTCCCCCGGACAGACTATATCTTTTCTCCACATAAGCCTGCCAGGTATTTTCATCCGTCAATACCCGGTTTAATAGGACCGGTTTGCGGAGTATCCACCAGAGGGCTTTGCATGCTTTTCTTATCTTACTCATTCTTTCCTAAAGGTATAAGCCGCTCTTCGGCCGACGGGGGTGTTTTCACCAGCTTCAGATACCAGAAGAGGCTGTAAGCGATAATCAGGGTGCTCAGTCCGCTGTAAAGGGCCAGACCAATATAGACATTTTCCAGGATCACTCCTGCCGCCAGGCCTCCCAGTCTGGCCACCAGTTTGACTGCATCAATCGTCATAGCCGCCCTCTGCTTATTATAGAGATCGGGAATAAAAGAGAGCGGCATGACCAGACTGACCATAAAAATCCAGGGCAAAATGATCTGGGCATACCGGCCTGCTTCTACCCACTTGTCTCCGAAAATAAATCCGAAAATCTCCGGGAAAAAAATACCCGATACAATAAAGGGAAGCAGCAAAAACTGTGTGGTACGTTTCAGGAAGAGCATAACTTCGGGATGCAAAGGGCTGTGCTTTTGCTTCTTCTCCACAAAGCGCCGGAACATTACCTGGTAGAAAGCATTGGCCACCAGGTTCACAGGTCTGTAGAGGACCATATATCCGAAGGTATATATTCCGGCCATGCCCGTGGAAAAATAGGAGCTCAGGATGAAAACCGGGAAGGCCCCGGAGAGATTGTTGATCAGTCCCTGCCACATGTTGTACTTCGGGAAGAGGATATACTGCCTGCCCAGCCGTTTCATCTCCTTCCAGGAGATCCAGCCCGCTTTTGATCCATTGTAACGCCAGTGTACCGCGAAAAAAACCAGGAAGCCCGCCACTTGTCCGAAAATCGCTCCAAAGATCAGGCCGGCTGCTCCGGCAATCATCACTCCCAATCCAAGCTTCAGAAGCGAATTACTGAAACTCTGTGCGATATTGGCCCCGGCGATCAGCCGATAACGCTTCTGCCGGTTGGAGAAATTACGGAAAGCGGTGAACCAGCCCACCATCAGGGTGGAAGGCGGAATAAAATAGAGCCATACCGAAATCTTTTCGCTGCCCAGCCAGTTGCATATCCATCCATTCATGGAAAGCACAATCAGGAGCAGGAGGAGGCAAACAAGCACAGAAATCAAAGCGGAAAGTCCCAGCAGATTCACAGAGTCCCGCTCACTTTTTGGAAGCAGAATGGCCAGTTCATACTTGGCGGTGGAGAAGATCACGGTGATATTCAGGATATTCATATAGAGACCGAATACCCCGAAATCCTCCTCGCTATATATCCGGCTCAGAACAATATAGATCAGCACGGAAAATGCCTGTGCCAGGGTGGTCCCGGAGATCAGTGTGGCCACGTTCCTGAAGAACTCGCTGTTCCAGATTGTACGAAAGGCCCGATTCATAATCAAAAATAGAAATTTAACTGCAATTCTGTCAGTATTTGACTTTGGCTGCGCAATGGCATGTCTTTTGACTCCCTACCATTTGATAAAAACCTATATATTTGACGCAAATTAGAAGAAGATGAGAGCAATGAGGTCATCCAATCCTGCGATGACAGGAAAGATTTTCGAGAAAGCGGGTATTGCAGCCGCCGGCAGCAGTACCATGACCATAAACGGAACCATCAATAAAATCGGATTAATGCTGCTTATGCTTATCGCAGCGGCAGCCTATACCTGGAACATGGTGATGGGAGCCGATCCGGGCAGGGCAGGAACGCTGGCCATGGTTGGAGCCATTGGCGGATTTATCATGGCCCTGGTTACCATTTTCAGGCCGCAATCATCGGCCGTCACGGCACCGATCTATGCCATCCTGGAAGGACTCTTCCTGGGTTCCATCAGCGCCGTAATAAATTCCAGGTACCCCGGCGTGGCCTTCCAGGCTGTCTTGCTGACCATAGGCACCCTGTTTACCATGCTTTTTTTATACCGCTCGGGACGGATCCGGGCCACACCCAGATTCAGACGCGGGGTGATGATGGCCACAGGGGCCGTTTTCTTTGCCTATCTGATCAGCTGGATTCTGGGAATGTTTGGCATGCCGGTGGGTTTCATGCACTCGTCCGGAACTATGGGCATTCTGATTAACCTGGTCATTATCGTAATTGCCGCCCTGAACCTGATCCTGGATTTCGATTTCATCGAGAAGGGCTCTCAGATGGGAGCTCCAAAATATATGGAGTGGTACGGGGCCTTCGGACTGATGGTCACCCTGATCTGGCTCTATATTGAGTTCCTCAGGCTGTTATCCCGGTTCGCAGGCAGAGATTAAAAAAAAATGAGTGAGTAAGCTGGAAAAATATTTTGAACCCTTCAGGGATAAGATCATCGGGAACGATGCCACCTTTGAGTCTCCCTACGGAACAAAAAGAATTCTCTATGGCGACTGGATTGCCAGTGGCAGGCTCTACGAACCCATTGAACAGAAACTGCAGACCCAATTCGGGCCCTACGTGGCCAATACGCATACGGAAACTACCCTGACAGGAACCCTGATGACCAAAGCTTACCACCGCTCCCACCAGTTGATCAAGGAGCATGTGAATGCCGGTCCTAACGACATAATCATTACTGCCGGCTACGGGATGACCGCGGTGATCAACAAATTGATGCGTATCCTGAGTCTGAAAGGGTGCGGGGGAAGCAATCATGATTGTGTCAAAAAAGGGGACCGGCCGGTGGTGTTCCTTACCCATATGGAGCACCATTCGAACCACACCTCCTGGTTCGAAACCATTGCCGATGTGGTCATGATCGAACCGGACAGGCACCTGAGGGTCGACCTGGACGATCTGAAAGCGAAGCTGGAGCTCTATAAGGATCGCAAGTTTAAGATCGGTTCCTTCACGGCCTGCTCCAATGTAACCGGTGTTATAACTCCTTATCATCAGATGGCCAAGCTGATGCATACCTATGGAGGGCTTGTATTAATAGATTTTGCAGCCAGCGCGCCTTATATGGATATAAATATGCACCCGGAGGATCCCATGGAGAAACTGGATGCCATCTTCTTCTCTCCCCATAAGTTTCTGGGGGGACCCGGATCATCGGGTGTTCTGATCTTCGACAAGGCCATGTATACGGCCGAAGTTCCTGACAACCCCGGGGGAGGCACGGTCGACTGGACCAATCCATGGGGGAAATACAAGTATGTGGATGACATCGAGGTCCGCGAGGATGGCGGCACTCCCGGTTTCCTGCAATCCATCAAAGCGGCCCTGGCCATCCAGCTGAAAAACGAGATGGGTGTGGAGAATATCATGAGGCGCGAAGAGGAGCTGCTGAAGATTGCACTGCCCGGGCTCCGGCAGATTGATGGAATCCGGATTCTGGCCAATAACGTGGACGACCGGCTGGGAGTGATCTCCTTCTACCACCCCGATATCCATTTTAATCTTTTTGTGAAATTGCTGAATGACCGCTTCGGCATCCAGACCAGGGGGGGCTGTGCCTGTGCCGGCACCTATGGGCACTTCCTGCTGGAAGTGACCTATGATAAGTCACAGGAGATCACCGAGAAGATCAATCATGGCGATCTTTCGGAAAAACCCGGATGGGTCAGATGGTCGCTGCATCCCACCATGACCAATGAGGAGGTGCACCAGGTACTCTATGCCATCAGGGAGGTAAGCCTGCACCACCTCGAATGGGCCGGGGAGTATAAGTATCTGACAAACAAAAACGAGTTTATCCACTTAAGTCACCTTCAGCGCAAGCCCGAAGATGAGATGATGAGCGATTGGTTCAATTTGTAAAAAAGACCCCTTTACTCATGCATATTGTATCTGTTGAAAGCAAAAAGGAAGAGAAGTGTTTCCTGGATTTCCCCAGGAAACTGTACCGCAACGACCCTAATCATGTGGTGCAGTTTGACAGCGAAATCAAATGCGCCTTCGACCGGAAGGTAAACCCTTACTTCAGGCACGGCGACGCGGTCCGCTGGATTGTACGAAACGACCGGGGCGAAACGCTTGGCCGCATAGCTGCATTCTACGACACCCATAAGGACGAGGCCGACTATGTGCGCAGCGGTGGCTGTGGTTTTTTTGAATCCATCGACGACAGGCAGGTGGCTTTTCTACTCTTTGATACGGCCAGGGAATGGTTGCAGAAGAATGGCTATGAAGCCATGACCGGGCCCATCAATTTCGGGGAAAACGATACCAACTGGGGCTGCCTGGTCCAGGGATTTATCCCCCAGGGACTGGGTATGACCTATAACCTGCCTTACTACAGGGAGTTGTTTGAAAGCTATGGCTTCCAGCTCTACTACAGGCAACTGTCCTTTCACCTCGACATCGTAAAACCCTTCCCGGAACGCTTCTGGAAGATTGCCGAGTGGGTCAACAAGCGAAAAGGCTTCACTTACAAGCACTATGAACCAGATAAGACGGCTAAGTTCGTAGACGATACGGTCTATATCTACAACCAGGCATGGAGCAAACTCAGAAAGGATTATACTCCCCTGG
This sequence comes from Bacteroidales bacterium, assembly GCA_029210725.1. Taxonomy (NCBI): domain Bacteria; kingdom Pseudomonadati; phylum Bacteroidota; class Bacteroidia; order Bacteroidales; species Bacteroidales bacterium. The sequence goes on from JARGFM010000011.1 coordinate 72,980, forward strand.
ATCCGGCCTCTCTCTACGATGAATTGAGGAAGGTAAAAATAATCATGGACCCGGAAATGATCTGGTATGCCTACCACGGGGAGGAGCCTATCGCCTTTTTTATGTTTCTTCCCGATGCCAACCAGATTTTCAGGCGCCTGAACGGAAAGCTGCACCTGGTCAACAAGCTGAAATTTCTCTATTATAAAAGAACCCATTCCATTACACGGGCCAGGGGGACGGTGGCGGGTGTCATCCCGAAGTTTCAGAATTCAGGGGTGGAATCGGGTATTTTTTTCCAGTTGAGAGATGTAATGGCCCGTAAGCCGCAATATAAAGAGTTTGAACTCTCCTGGGTAGGTGACTTCAATCCCAAAATGATCTCCCTCTATATAAATACCGGAGCTGTCCATACGAAAACTCATCACACCTACCGCTACCTGTTCGACCGCGAAAAACCTTTCCAGCGATTTATGGAAGAGGCTGTGGATGAGTCAAAACTTCCTGAAAATATTTTGAAGTTGTAACAAACATTTCTATCTTTGCATTCCGTTTTGAAAAAAGCGCAGATATTGAAACCAATAAGACAATGAAGAAAGATATACATCCGAAGAACTACAGGCTTGTTGCATTCAGGGACATGTCCAATGGATTCACATTCGTAACCAAATCAACAGCTCCCTCGAAGGAGACGGTTAAACTGGAAGATGGCCTTGAATATCCGCTGATTAAACTTGAAATCTCCAGTACTTCGCACCCTTTTTATACCGGTAAGATGAAACTGGTAGACACCGCCGGACGTGTGGACAAGTTTATGAACCGCTATAAGAGTCACCTGGACAAAAAAAACAAATAGCAGATCAGCAAATCTGTTTAAAAGCCATCTCTTCAAGGATGGCTTTTTTTTTTACTTTTAAATAAAAAAATGGCGCTGATCCTGTTCGATGATCACTCCTGGGACAACCTGCTTCCCCTTACCTTCACCCGTCCGGTTTCGGAGCTCAGGATCGGGATTCTGACCATTGCAGAAAAGTGGGAACATGATCTTAAGATCAAATCCACCCCCCTGACCAGGGAATACCTGCGCGACAAGTTTCCCTGCCGGACCGGGTCGGATAATCTCTACGTGAACAGCACCCTTTTACCCGACAGGGAGATCGTCGCTGCCATTCAGAATCTGCAGGATAAGCAGGCTGTTGTGAAGAACGGCGTTTTGCTGGCAGCCCGGACCAGCGAGAAGCCGGAACCAGGGTTTGATCCGGATAAATGGATCGCTAAGGGAAAAGAGTATGGCGCTGAGCTTTCATGGGTGGACTACCCCTGGAAGATCTTTCGTCTGAACGGACAGGAGATTGAGGCTGATTTCCTCAGGATCTCCGGGGGAAGAAAGAGCGAAAAACTGAATGATAGCGTACGGGTGGATCAACCCGGGAGGGTATTTGTGGAACCCGGGTTCAGCGGAGGGTACTTTACCCTGAATGCCTCACGGGGCCCTGTCTATCTGGGTAAGGACAGCGAGATCATGGAGGGAAGCCTGATACGGGGACCTTTTGCGCTTTGCGAGGGGGCCGTGGTAAAGATGGGTGCCAGAATCTATGGGCCCACCACCATCGGGCCCTACAGTAAAGTGGGAGGAGAGATTAATAATTCGGTTCTGCTGGGGAATTCCAATAAAGCCCATGATGGTTTTCTGGGGAATTCGGTGATAGGTGAATGGTGCAACCTGGGAGCCGACACGAACAATTCCAACCTGAAAAATAACTACGCCGAAGTGAAAATCTGGAACTACCCCTCCGGCACCTTTATCCCTACCGGAAATCAGTTTTGCGGACTGATCATGGGCGATCATTCCAAGTGCGGGATCAATACCATGTTTAACACCGGTACCGTGGTAGGCGTTTCTGCCAATATCTTCGGACCCGGCTTCCCCCCCGCCTTTATTCCTTCCTTCAGCTGGGGAGGTGCAGAGGGGTTTAGCGAATACCGGATGGAAAAGGTCCTGGAGACCGCCAACCTGGTTATGGAACGCAGGGGAATGCAGCTATCACAGGATGACCGGGAGATCCTGAATCATATAAGCCAGTACAGTCTGGCTTTCCGGAGCTGATCTACAAATCCAGAATGTCGTCAAAATCCTCACTGAGCTTGATATCCTTCTGCCAGTCGTAAAGGGTAAGTCCCCTCAGGTCAAAGTAGTAGTCCCAATAATTTCTCATGGCCTCCACATAGCCTCTGCGGGCCACATCCTTCTCCTCGAGTGCCACATTCAGATCGAGCACATCGATCTTCCCTATTAAGAAACGCTGTTTGGTCACTTCGTAGCGAAGATCGGCAATGGTATCGGCCTTGGCTGCGATGGCCACCTGGTCGTCCTGCAGGTTGAACTGCATCACCTGCAGGAAAATATTCTCATTGAAATCGATCAGCGACTGGCTGACGTCCATTTTTACCACCTCTTCGGCCGACTGGGCCATGCGGTACCTCCCCTTTCCAAGGCCCCAATCCAGGATGGGAATCTGAACCCCCACCTCAACACGCTGCTGCCGGGCCATATCCGTATAGGCGCTGCGCAGATCCTCATTGACTCCACTGAAGCCGATCTGTGCAAACAGGTCGCCCCGGATCCCCTTTTGCGACCGGGCCTCGGCCACCGCCCGTTCAGCCTCCAGCAGTTGCTGTTCCATGGTCAGGATCTCCGGATTATTCTCTCTGGCTTCGGTCAGTGTCCTGTTATAATCCATGGTAATCTCCGGAACCTCTCTGGGGAGGACCAGCTTCAGGCTCACTCTTTCGTTGAACCCCAGAAAGGAACGAAGCCTCGACTTCCGTAATTCCAGATCGATGGTGGCCTCATTATATTGCGTTTCCGAATTAAGACGGCTGAGTTCCAGTTGTAAAAGATCGTTCTCCGCAATGGTCCCCAGCTGGTAACGACCCTGGGCAATCTGATATAGGGTGTCTGAATTGGCCAGGTTCTTCTGAGCAATCTCCAGGTTGATCTGGGCCAGGGCCAGGTCAAAGAAATACCTCACCGACTGCTGACTTACACGTTCCATGGTATTGATATAGGTCAGCTGGGCCGCCTCATACTTCATCGGTTCAATCTTCCGGTCCCACTTAAACTCATTGTACCCGTTGATGGGCTGCATAAATCCTATGGTTACCGGGTAAGAAAGATATTTGGTCGGTGGCTCCTCTCCGAAATTATCGTTCCGCTGGAGCTGGGAGGAGACAAATACCCGTCCGCCGGTGAGCCAGATATTCTGGTTCAGCTGCATATCCAGGGAAGTCCTCATAAAGGAACGTTCCACAAACTCTTCTGTCCCATCGGGTTGTATCACACTCTCGGTGGCATTGGTCAGTGAGGGCAGGGTTCCCTCCAGGGTCAGGCCTGGCCTGGTGCTTGCCTTGTGGGCCCTGAACTCCCAATAAGAGCTGCGAAACCGGTGCCTGGACATCAGCGACATCAGCGACTGCTCGTGAGCCACCTCGATGACCTCGGGAAGGGTAAGTTCAATCACTTCAATATCTGACTGCGACCAGGCAGATGCCTGGATTCCAAGAACCAGCGCCAGTCCTGCTATTAGCTTACGAAACATACTATTCATACCTTAAAGATTCAATGGGATCTCTCTCAGAAGCCCTTTTGGCCGGAGAGTACCCGAAAATAACCCCGACAGATGCGGAGACTACAAATGAGATAATCACGCTGATGGGTGTGACGATGGTGGCGATATCGGCAAAGTTGGTAATCAGCCAGGAGGCCAGGACACCAATAATCACCCCAACCAAACCGCCACTCACGCTGATCAGCACCGCCTCGGCAAGGAACTGAACCACAATGTCCCGCTTCTGAGCTCCAATGGCCAGTCGCGTCCCAATCTCCTTGATACGCTCCATCACCGAGGCAAACATGATATTCATAATCCCGATACCACCCACCAGCAGCGAGATGCTGGCGATGGCTCCCAGTACGATATTAAAGATATCTTTGGTTCGCTGCTCCTGTTTAAGCAGCAGCTCCGGTACGGTGATCTCAAAATCCTTGACCTCCTCGTGACGCCTGAGCAGCAAACGGGCCAGGAGGTCGGTAGAGGGAGAAAGCTCGCTCGATTCATTCACCTGTACGATAATCCGGTCCAGCTGGTTGTAGTTAGATTCACTATCGTTAGAAGAAGTGAAAGCGGCCACCATAGGCCCCCTGCGCATCACATTGGTACTCCCCACCACCCGGGTGCCCACCAGGGCCCGGTTCTGGTACCTCAGGAGCATGGTTTTGACCGGAACATAAATGTTGTCGTTCATCACGTTGACCCCGATGTTTTCGAAGCGGGTCAGCGTAACTTCATTTTTCTCCAGCACTCCGATCACCTTCAGCCATACCTTGTCAAATTTGATATACTTGCCAATGGGATTCTCCTTACTAAAAAATTTATTCTTGATATTGGCCCCGATCACACAGACCGGAATACCATTCTCCTCCTGGTACTCATTGAAGAAGGTCCCCTCCTCAATGGGGAGATTATAAATCTCGAAATAGGCGCTCGAGACTCCCAGCAGCTTGGCACTGGCCCTTTTCCCCTCCTTGATCACATTGCTGTTCAGGGTAATTTCGGGCGAGGCTGTCCGGACAGTTGGAATCACTTCCAGAATGGCTTCCACATCCTGCATGGTAAGGCCCGGTGAGAATTTCTTTGTCTGGCTTTCTCCGGAAGATTCACTGTCCCCTCCATTGGCAGCTTCTATAATGGGCGTGACGATTATATTGTTCACCCCTACCATCTTGATCTGATCAAGAATCTCCTGCTGGGCCCCTTTGCCGATGGCCAGCATGGTAATTACCGCAGCGACACCGAAAATAATACCCAGGGCAGTCAGGATACTGCGCATCTGGTTTGCCAGGATCGACTCGATAGCAATGACAATATCATGCAAATAACGTCCCATCTTACTCCCCCCCGGTTCTGTTTGCATTACTAACCCGGGTTTCTGCCTGCTCAGTTCCCTGGGCTTCTCCCTGCGGACGACCCTGGGGAGGTCCTCCCTGGATATTGCGCGGTTGTCTCGGCCGGTTCATCTGCTCCTGCATCTCCCTCCTTTGCTTTTCTTCCTCGGCCTTTCTGCGCTGAATCTCATCCATCAGCTCCAGCCCGGCATACTTAAAGTTTTCGGGGTTATCCGGATTGGAGAGATAGAGCTTCTCGCCCTTCTTTAGTCCCATATCCACCACAATATGATTCTCATTGGATTCACCCAGCACCACCACCTGTTTCCGGCCGTCCCGGGTATAGACAAAGGTCAGGCTGTCATTGGCATGAACGGCTTCCAACGGAAGAAAGAGTACGCTGTCCAGCACCTGGGTGATGACCTGGTTGCTGGTGGTCATGGAGGGCCTGAGAATGGAGTCCCGCTCATTCAGCTCAATTCTCACTTCAAAAACCTTGGCATCGGTATTGGGCAGCTGCTGACCAATATTGGCCACTTCGGTCACCTCGCCCGTAAACTGCTTTTCGGGGAAGGCATCCACTCCGATTTTAACCTTCTGCCCTCTCTTCAATTTGCTGATGTCAATTTCATTCACATAGGTCATGGAGATCATGGTGGAGAGATCGGGCAGTGTGGCCACGGCCAGGTCCCAGGTATTAATCTCTGTTCCGGCAGTCCGTTTTTCTCCGCTCCAGTCTTTTTTATAAATCACCATTCCCGAAGAGGGTGCATAGATATCAAACTTTTGCAGCACCGCTTCCATCTCCTCCTTGCTCCGCCGGTCCCGTGCCATATTGATCTCCGCTTCACGCATATTTGCCCGGGCCTGACTTACTCTCAGGCCATAATTGCTTTCAGCCTGGTCATAGGCTCTTTCAGCCTTTTCCAGTTCAATCTCTGCCTGGCGGATGGTGGCCGGGGGTTCGTATTTCGACTGTTCCACCGTAATCTGAGCCTCTTCCATGGCAAATTTCAGGTTAAATAATTCATCGCGAAGCTCGCGAAGCTGCATGGTGGTATCCAGCTTGGTACGCATATATTCAGACTCTTTCTGTTCCAGGTTATCCAGGATATCCTTCAGGGAGTTATCCGCCTCGGAGCGGTCCAGGGTAGCCACCCAGTCGCCCGAATCAACCACGGTACCTTCAGGGATCAGATCCTGAATCTTGACACTGCGAATTCGCAGGTTCCTGCTTCGCAGCTGAGACGGGGCCTGGATCTCGGTCTCGCGGATAGCCTGTAACTCGCCGGTTACCATGACCACGATCTCAAACTGTCCCTGCTGCACCTCGGTCTCCAGCACGATCTCCTTCTCTTTACCTGACAGTACTGAATAGAGTATCAGTGCAATGATGATAACTGCAGGAATAACAATGGCTATTAATGTTCTCTTTTTCATAACTCCTTTTGAAATATTACTAATTAATCAGTTTATGAATGGTTTGCATGGCGTCGCCGGCAATACGTTCTGCCTCTTCACTGCTCGAAGCTTCGGCATACAACCTTATAATTGGTTCTGTATTTGATTTTCTCAGATGCACCCATCCTTCTGGCATATCCACCTTGACCCCGTCCACGGTATTGACATCATAGGCTGCATGCGCTTTCTCAAAGGCTGCCAGCAGGAGATCCGCATCCGCTCCGTCGGGCAGGCTGATCTTATTTTTTGATATATGATAATCGGGATAACACATTCGCAATACACTGCAGTCCATACCGCTTTCCGCCAGATGGGTCAGGAACAGGGCGATCCCCACCAGGGCATCCCTGCCGTAATGCAAAGCAGGGTAAATAATTCCGCCATTCCCCTCACCACCAATGACACAATCATGCTCTTTCATGGCAGTCACCACATTCACTTCTCCCACCGCAGCAGGGAAGTAGGATTGTCCGTGCCCCTCGGTCACATCCCGGAGGGCCCGGGTGGAAGACAGATTGGAAGCTGTATTGCCCGGGGTCCTTGAGAGTATATAATCGGCTATGGCCACCAGGGTGTACTCTTCGCCAAACATCGACCCGTCTTCGCAAACAATGGCCAGACGGTCCACATCGGGATCTACGACAAAGCCCACATCGGCCTTTTCCCGTACCACCAGTTCCGATATCTCTGTGAGGTTTTCGGGAAGTGGCTCCGGGTTATGGGGAAAGTCACCGCTGGGATCGCAATAGAGTTCTATCACCTCCTGCACCCCCAGCGCATGGAGCAATGCTGGTAAAATGATGCCTCCAACCGAATTAACACAATCTATAGCCACGCGAAATTTCTTTTTTGCAATTTTCTCTGCTTTGACCAGGTCCAGCTTCAGTACCTGATCGATGTGTTTGACGTCCATTCCTTCCAGAGGTTTAATAAGCCCCAGATTTTTAACATCTGTATAGCTGTAATTGTTGGTCCTGACCATCTCCAGGATCGCTTCTCCATCTGCCGCTGAGAGGAACTCCCCCCTACTGTTGAGCAATTTCAAGGCGTTCCATTGAGCCGGGTTATGGCTGGCTGTCAGTATAATACCTCCATCAGCGCCTGTCCCGGTCACCGCCAGCTCGACCGTGGGGGTAGTGGCCAGTCCCATCAGGTATACATCCACACCCATGGCCGACAGGGTGGCCGACACCAGCTGCTCCACCATGGGGCCTGAAATGCGTGCATCGCGTCCAAGGGCCACAGAAGGCCTTTTTTTTCCTGACCCGGCGATGAGCCAGGAGGCGTAAGCAGATGCAAATTGAACGGTATCGATGGGGGTTAAGCCTTCCGAAGGTTGCCCTCCGATGGTTCCGCGAATGCCTGAAATTGAGATCACTAAACTCATTTTTGTCTGATTTTAAAAACGGTATCAAAGTTAAGACTAATATTCCAGGAATGTAATTTAATAAGCTGTATCTTTGTAGCCTTTAACTTCATATTAATATTCAGGCCATTGAGTAGAGCAGAAGCGCCAAAAAAGGGGGGGGGCCGTGTTGGGAAAAGACCCATGCTGACCGGAGAAAGTGGTTCCCGGCCTCTGAGGCAGAACCGCAAAGAATCTGTTGCCAAAAAACAGAGCCGGCCCGCCGCTGAAAAATCCGGCGAACTGGTGCGCCTCAATAAGTATATTGCCTCCGCCGGTATCTGCTCCCGCAGGGAGGCTGACCAGCTGATCTCGGCCGGTCTGATTACCGTCAACGGAAAAGCGGTTACCGAACTGGGAAGCAAGGTTATGCCGGGAGATGAGGTCCGGTACAATGGCGAACGTATTCGCACCGAGCGCAAAGTATACCTGCTGCTGAACAAACCAAAGGACTATGTGACCACCACCGATGATCCCAGGGAGCGGAAAACGGTGATGTTGCTGATCCGGGATGCCTGCCCGGAGCGGATCTACCCGGTGGGACGGCTCGACCGGAATACGACCGGGGTTTTGCTGTTTACCAATGACGGGGACCTGGCCAAAAAAATGACCCATCCTTCCAGCAACAAGAAAAAGATTTACCATGTGTTCCTGGACAAGAATCTCCCGGGAAGCGACCTGAATAAACTGGCCGGGGGCATTACCCTGGAGGATGGATTTATCCAGCCCGATGCCATCAGCTATGTGAGTGGTGAAAGCAAGCGGGAGGTTGGACTGGAGATCCATTCCGGCAGAAACCGCATTGTGCGGAGAATGTTTGAATCTCTGGGTTACAGGGTGGATAAGCTGGACCGGGTTTATTTTGGGGGACTCACCAAGAAGAACCTGCCCAGGGGGAAGTGGAGGTTCCTTACGGAGAAAGAGGTTAGCCGGTTAAAAATGAATGCTTACGAGTAGGATGAAGCACAAAGCGGGATATGTCAATATTATCGGTAAGCCCAACGTGGGCAAATCGACCCTGATGAATGCCATGGTGGGGGAAAAACTCTCTATTATCACCTCCAAGGCGCAGACCACCAGGCACAGGATCCTTGGAATCCTGAATACAGCTGATTACCAGGTGATTTTTTCGGACACCCCCGGAATTCTCGAACCCGGTTACAAGTTACAGGAAAACATGTTAAAAGCTGCCCGTTCGGCCCTGGTGGATGCCGATGTACTGATCTACCTGTCCGAGATCGGGGAAAAACCGGATCCGGAAGATGCCTTCCTGCAAAAGGTGGCCAGGGCGAAGGTGCCGGTTTTGCTGGTGATCAATAAGATAGATCTGAGCAACCAGGAAAAGGTAAGAACAAGCATGGAGCTCTGGGAAAAGATTCTTCCCAAAGCGGAGAAGATCCCCATCTCGGCCCTGGAAAAGTTTAATGTGGATTCGGTTTTCAGGAGAATCCTGGAGCTCCTGCCCGAATCGCCCCCCTATTATCCCAAGGATGCACTGACCGATAAATCGGAAAGGTTCTTTGCGGGAGAGATGATCCGGGAGAAGATCCTGCTCTATTACAAACAGGAGATCCCTTATGCGGTGGAGGTGGAGGTGGAATCGTTTAAAGAGGAGGACAGACTGATCCGGATAAGCGCCCTGATTTATGTGGAGCGCGACAGTCAGAAAGGGATCCTGATCGGGAACAGGGGACTGGCCTTAAAAAAGGTGGGAAAGGAATCCAGACTGGATATGGAAAGCTTTTTTCAGAAGAAAGTATTTCTTGAACTTCGCGTAAAGGTGAAAAAAGACTGGCGCAACAACGAACGCTTTATTAAGAATTTTGGTTATCGTTAAGGGATCTGGAGTATGGGAAATATTGTAGCCATCGTTGGAAGACCCAATGTGGGAAAATCCACTTTCTTTAACCGCCTGACCGAAACCCGCCAGGCCATCGTCGATGAAGTCAGTGGTGTTACACGCGACCGGCACTATGGGAAGGTGATCTGGAACGGGCATGAATTCAGTATCATCGATACCGGCGGATATGTCACCAACTCGGATGATGTTTTTGAGGAGGAGATACGAAAGCAGGTTCTGCTTGCCATTGAAGAAGCCGATGTGGTGCTCTTTCTGGTAGACGTTGTTTCAGGGATTACCGACCTGGACCAGACCATTGCCGGCATGCTGCGGAAGATCCAGAAACCGGTATTGCTTGTGGTAAACAAAGTGGATAATTCCAACAGGCTCTATGATGCCAGTGTTTTCTACGGACTCGGACTGGGCGAGTACTCGGCTCTCTCCTCCATCAACGGGAGTGGTACCGGTGATATGCTGGACCGGCTTACCTCCATGTTCGCAAAAAAGGTGGAAGAGGAAGAGGAGGAAGAGATCCCCAGAATTGCGGTGGTTGGCCGTCCCAATGTGGGGAAATCCTCCCTGGTGAATGCCCTGATCGGAGAGGAGAGAAATATAGTAACCCCCATCTCGGGTACCACCCGCGATTCCATTCATACCCGCTATACCAAGTTCAATCATGATTTCTACCTGGTGGATACAGCCGGACTCCGGAAAAAGGGGAAGGTGAAGGAAGACCTGGAGTTCTATTCGGTCATGAGATCGGTCCGGGCCATCGAATATGCCGATATCTGCATGCTGCTCATCGATGCCACCCAGGGGATTGAGTCGCAGGATGTAAACATCTTTCATCTTATAGAACGTAACCGGAAGGGGGTGGTGGTGCTGGTCAATAAATGGGACCTGGTGGACAAGGAGACCCGGACCATGAAAAAATTCGAAGAGGCTGTTAAAAAAAGGCTCGAGCCTTTTGTGGATGTACCCGTGCTGTTTGTTTCCGCGCTCACCAAACAAAGGATCCATAAAGCCCTGGACCTGGCCATAGAGGTCTATAAGAACCGGCAGGTCCGGATTCCCACATCGAAGCTGAATGAGGTGATGCAGAAGGCCATTGCGGAGTATCATCCTCCCTCGGTGAAGGGCAAGCACGTTAAGGTTAAGTATGTGACACAGCTTCCCACGCATGCCCCTGCATTTGCATTTTACTGTAATCTGCCCCAGTACATCCGTGAACCCTATAAACGTTACCTGGAAAACCAGATCCGGAAACACTTCAAATTCACCGGAGTCCCCATCCGGATTTTCATGCGAAAAAAATAGGCAGGATTTTTGTAGTATTGTATACAAATGAGAACGCTCCGGTTTATTCTTTTCAGTGCCCTGCTTCTGGTGCTCTCCTGCAATGAGATTGACCCGGTATATCCCGACGAACCGGTGGTAGACTACCAGGGCTTTGGTCTTTTTATTTCGGTGGACGCACTGGGCAACAGGACCCTCGTGGGTCAGCTCACCTTTGAATTTACCGATGGCGATGGAAATCTGGGGCTGGCTCCCCTGACAGACACCACGGATCTGAATCTGCCCGATACGGTCAAATACAATTTTTTCCTTCAACTCTATGACCTGCAGGGCTATGATTATGTGCAGATTCCTGATGACGATGGCGGCCTTCTCAAATACAGGATCCCATACCTGGACAAGCAACCATTAAGCGGAACCATGGACCTGGAGATTGCCTACCCTGTCATCAAATACGATACCATCTACTACACCTTCTGGATATTCGACAGGGACTTCAACCGCAGCAACACCGACACCACCGATGTGATCGTACTAAGCGGGATTGAGCTGGAGGAGTATTGATCAGATCCGGATTCCCATAAACAATACATCATCGACCTGTTCCAGGTCCTCTTTCCAGAGGAAGAAGTTGCTCTTGATATAGTTGTATTGTTCATCCATGGGCTTATCATGTATATCCCGGAGCAGGTTCTTGAGTCTGACCATTTTAAATTTCCGGCCAAGCGGTCCCCCAAACTGATCGGGATAGCCATCGGAGAACATGTAAATGATATCCCCTTTGTTCAGCATAAACTCCTGATCGATAAAATCCTTCTCTACCCTGTCCTCATCCAGTTGTCCCCCGATGGAACTCCGGCTTCCCTTCACATAGATCTGCTCACCGCCTGAATATATAATGACCGGGCGCATGGCAGAGCTCACCGTGAACTTGTTGGTTCTCATGTCCACCTCGGCCACAATAATATCCATTCCATCGTTGGAACCACTGGTCTCCACATTCTGGTTCAGGGCCTCCCTCACCTCATTATCGAGGGTGGTGAGCACCTGGGAAGGTTTTGTAATACCGCTTCTCAGGCAAATATCCTTGATCAGAGTGGTCCCGATCATGGACATGAATGCCCCCGGGACCCCATGGCCTGTTGAGTCGGCACAAACCACCATAAACCGGTTTTCATCGACCTTTTCATACCAGTAGAAGTCGCCCGATACAATATCCCGCGGCTGATAAAACACAAAACTACCCGTAAAGGCATCATGCAGCTTCTTAATGGGGGGCAGGATGCTGGCCTGTATTCGCTGGGCATAATTGAGCGAGTCGGTGATATCCCTGTTTTTCACCTCAATCTCCTCTTTCTGCTGAACCACCTCACGGGTGCGCTCGTCCAGCTGACGCTGAAGATACTCCTGTATCGCCTTCTGGTTTCGCTCCCTGATCTTAAATACTGCGAAAATTACGGTAAGCACCAGCATGACCAGTGCGAAGATAAACCACCAGGCCTTCCAGACAGGTATCCTTACGGAAAGATCAAAGGTCAATGGCTCCGGGGAGCAGTTGCCATTGCCATCACAGGCTTTTAACATAAAGGTGTAGTTTCCGTCCTCCACCCGCCCGTAATAGGCAAAGGAAAGGTTGGAAGCCCGCGACCATTCCTCATCAAAATTATCCAGTTTATACTGGTAACTTACCTGCTCCGGGTTAATGAGATTGATCCCCACAAATTCGATACGAATCCTGTATTTGCCATATTTGAGCCTGATGGCCTCATCAGGACTATAGGGATCCCCGTTAATTTCAATGGACTTAATACTTAAGCGGGGAGCAGCGGTGTCCTCCCGGGCCTGGTAGGCATCATATTCAATAACCCCCCCCGTGGACCCAAACAGCATCTTTCCATCGGAACTTATTGCTACTGCGTTCTGGTTGACATCAGACTTAAACCCCGACTCTCTGCCAAAACTCCGTACCGTCTTCCGGCCGGGATGGATGGCACTCAGTCCCATCCGGTGTCCTGCCCAGATTTTTCCCCTTGGATCGGCTGTAAGGGCATAGGTATTATTGGATTTGAGTCCCCTGTCGGCAGAATAATACTCCTGGGATTCCCTGTTCAGATCAAACTTAAATACCCCATCGCCTGCGGTACCCGCCCAAATCACACCATCCTCACCCTCGGCCAGTGTCACATACTCCACGTTCGGCCGGTCTGCTACCGGGATATGCCGTTCTGAACTGATGCTGTATAAACCGCTGGACCGGGTGGCAATCCACACTTCCCCGTTCCGGCCCACCAGCAGGTCATTAATCAGATTATGTGGCAGACCGTTGGCTGTCGTGCGGAAGGAATATTTCCCTGTAAGCGGGTTCAGGATACAGACCCCGCTGTTGGTGGCCAGATAAAGAACCGTATCATTTCCGTCAATGGCACGGATGCTGTTCTCCAGGGAGTTCCTGGACTGCAGGAGGGGAATAATCCCGGATGTTCCGGCTCTTTTCCAGTACAATCCCGTATTCCGGGTCCCGATATAGAGATTATGTTGTTTATCGGTATAAAGGGCTGTAATGTAATCATCGGGGAGGCCATTGCTTCTCCCCAGGTAAGAATATGCTCCGCCCGCATCCCCGCTGAGACTTCCCCTGACCGAGGCGATCCTGCCTTCTCCCCCGAACCACCTGAGCTCACCGTCTGCAAACACCGCCGTCACATCGGAATAGCCCTCCTCCTTCCAGATACTGTAAAAGGTGAAAGCCTGGTCCCTCAAAACGGTAAGGCCGTTCCCTGGTGTAGAGAACCACTGATTCCCCTCCTCATCCACAAAAATATGGTTGATATAAGCACTTGTCAGCCCATTTTTCTGAGAGAACAGGAGAGAGTTCCCCAGGTTTCCGTTCTCATCCAGGTCGAACCTGTAGATTCCTTCGCTAAGACTGTTGATCCAGACTCTTCTGTCTCCATCGAAAACAATGGAAGCAATACTGGCATATTCTATTCCCTGACCCTGACCGATTTTTTCAACCCGGTATCCTGCCGGATCAAATCCCTCCCCGGTGATCCTGAATAATCCTTCATCCTCGGTTCCCGCCCAGTATTCGTTCTGATTCAGGGCACCTACCAGTTCCTGTACGCCCAGGTACTGAAGCCCGGGCAGTACCCCGGTATGGATGTAGATCTTCAGATCCTCATCGTACCTGTACAGACTCACTCCGTCCTGGGTGGCGACCAGCAGGGTGCCATCGGAGCTCTCCTGCATATCGTAAAGGAATTTGCCGGAAAAGGGATCCTCGGGATTTTCCGGATCCCGTTCATAAATAATCTTCAGATCCCTGTCAAGGACCAGTAGTCCGCTTTGCTGACAGAGTACCAGGATATTTCCGGACTTACTCTCCCTGATCGCGGTTATTTTGGAACGATGGTGATCACTGGGGGCGATGAGCCGGAAAGCCCCATCCCGGTAGACGGACAACAGGCCATTCTCATGTCCGAACCAGAGGCGCCCCCGGGAATCAAGCAAACTGGAATGTGCAATGCTGGTAGTTATGGAATCCCCCTTGAAATCATTTTCAAATTCGTTCCCGTCGAACCTGCACAATCCTGCCCCGGTGCCTATCCATAAGAAGCCCTGCGGATCCTGGTTAAGGGTATAGGTAAATTTGTCGAACAGGCCTTCATCCAGTCCGTAATTGGAGAACTGATAGGTCTGGGCAAGCCCGTACAGGGGAAGCAGGAAGATAAGAACGAAAACAGAGCGTCTTTTCACAGGAAATATTTTAGTTCATATTAGTCAATAGGAACAAACTCCACCTCTCCCCTGTATTTGGGAACTCCTCCCAGTGGAATGGAATAGAACCGCATGGCTTCCCCGTACTGGTTCCTCACATTGACCACCACATTGTTATTCCTGACCAGTGACGGGGATTTAACAAACCTGAAATCCATGGAGTGTTCAATCTCTTCCTCCTGGATCCTCAGTTCATCATGAGACCAGTGATCCTCCCCGGAAATCTTTACCTCGCGCCCCTGCCTGGCCACGGAGATCACCACAATACTGCCATCAAAATCCCAGTCAAAATTAGAGATCCGGACCGACGTGGTTCCTGCATCCACATAAGGATAGATATGGGCCACTTCATCCACCACATTGTGCATTCTGAAGGAGTATTCATAGGCAAAGGCATTCGCATTTTCAATGCTCCGGTTTTCGGTGGCACTGGTACTCAGGTAGTACCGGTACATATTCCCGTCATCGCCCGACACCCCTTCGCAGATCACCTTGAAAATGTAACTTTTAAACTCCTCCACAAACTCCCCCTGAGCCGGATTAAAAGGCCCGAAGCTAAACCAGTTGTTGTCATAGCGGGGGTTGGCGGTGAAGGCCCTGGTAGCCAGAAGTGTGCCGCTTTTATAATTTCCGACGGGACTGGTCTCTTTGGCAGCCGGATTGGACCAGTTGCCCTCACCTCCGAAAACCTCGAACACACAGCGGGTATCAAATACTCCTGCAATCTCATCAATCTCTCCGCCTGTATCGGGATCAAAGACCCGGATAAAAAAAGGCTGATCGTAATCTTCCGGGATCTGGAAAAAAAATGTCTGGGAAAAATCATCATCGCCCCAATCGGTATCCGCCGACTTTCCGAAAGTCATCAGGTAAAGGATGTTCTCCTCCACGTTGGGGACCGGCTGAGAATAACCCATCGCACACATTACCAATAATATAAAAGCGCTTATTATTCTGCTCATTTTCCTCAAATTTCAATATTTCCTAAAAATATGCAAAATCCATGCAACTTTGACCAAGAGTTATTAAACATGCATGTATGCGTGAACGAAAAAAAGAGGGGACTATGGTGCCTGGGGAAGCACCAGGATATCCTTATAACTTACCCTCAGCTCAGGAGTGTCTTTCCTGTTTCTCTTTCGCTCCTCAACTCCAAGCATGACCCGGTACCTACCCGGGTAAAGGTAGCTGTGCGTCACCTGTAATCCCTCTCCGTAGGTTCCGTCTCCGAACTCCCAGAGATATCTGCCTGCAGAAAATCCCGGCAGATAGGTCTCGCTGCCATCAAAGAGGACCGGGGTGTTCACCGTGGTGGTATCGGTACATAGGATCACTGCCTGTTCGTGCAGCCTGATGGGCAGGGATTTTGTATCCTGAACAACCAGGGTATCCAGCTGAAGATCATGTACCATTAATTTGCATTCGTAAACTCCCGGCTCCGGAAACTGGTAAATAACTTCATGACCGGGCAGCTCCAGGGTATCATTGATAAGCCAGAAGTAGGAAAACAGCTCGGTATCCACGGTATCCAGATTCTTGTCGCGAAGCAGGTATTTGTAATAGGTTCTGCGGATGGGTTCCGGCGATTCAAATACAGGAATATCTGTATGAAAGGTGAAGATATCCTTGGTCCCGCCCCTCCCGTCGCTGGTCAGGTAACCTTCCTTAAAATCTTCGCTGAACCAGATATGGTAATCATTGGAAAGGGTATTAAAAGGAGCTCCCAGCCGGACGGCCTTGGCCCACTTTCCTTCCACACTGGCCGTCTCAAAGAGATCAAAGCCCGCCACATGGTTGTCATGGCCATCCGATGAAAAATAGAGCCTGCCTGAAGGGTGAATCACCGGGTAGATCTCATTATCGGGGGTATTCACTCCGGGACCCAGATTTTCCGGCTTGCTCCAGGCTCCCCCCCTGAGTCTGGACCGGTAAATATCAAATCCGCCCATTCCTCCCTCAAAATTTGCTGAAAAAAAGAGGGTCCGTCCATCGCCGGAGAGCGAGGGGGAGAAGAGCCAGGCCACATCATCGTTAAATTCAAAGGCCCTTTCGTTCACCCATTCCCCATTCACATATTCGGCAAAATAGAGACCGAGGGGATCCATCCTGCCCAGGGACGGTCGTTGTTGGGAAAACACCATGGTCTTAAAATCGGCCGTGAAAGAAACCGGCCCTTCATGCTTCTGGCTGACCAGTTCAGACCGGAAGTGCCTTTTCTTTCCTCCGCTCTCCATTAAAAATATGGTATAGAGCTTCCTGCCCTGAGCATCGGTCGGACTGCTGGCTCCCACGCTGTTCGATTCAGTGATATAAACAATGCCCCCTTCATCATAAGGAATGGCAGCAGCTTCATGAAGCCCCGTGGAGATTCTGGTCTGCTTCCGCAACTGGTAATAATCCTGACCCAGCGCCAGGGGGAGCAGGATCAGGAGGGACCATATAACAAGAATTGCTCTCTTCATCACCTAAAAATAAAATGGGTCATCCGGAATGGTCCGGATCACCGGTCTTAATTCCCAGCGAAGCACCACCTCATGACTTCCTCCCAGGGCCTTCCGGACCGGACCCGTGTTAAAGGTATAGGCATAACCAATCAGCCATTGAGGATTCACCTGGAAGTTCAGGAGTGCGATTGCAAAGTTTGGGTAGTCGTAGGCTCCTCCCACATAAACACGTGAATCCAGGAATCCCATATTCAGACTGGCTTTAAAGGAGGTATAAGCCTTATTGTAGTCGAACCACAGGGAGGGCTTCAGACGAAAGTCCCTGCTGAAATTAAACTGGTAGGCACCGGTCAGGATAAAACGGTAATTTTCAAATTTTGCCGATCCGATTCCCTGATCCTCCGTGGGAATTGAGAGTAATTCGGGGACCGAAAGTCCCACAAAAAGCTTCTCCGTATAATAAAGGACCCCTGTTCCAAAGTTGGGAAACCAGCGTTGATAAGGATTCTCGGGAAAGGAGGGGTCACCCGGATCACGCAGATCAATACTGCTCAGATCGCTGTTCACTCCATACATGCCAGCCGACAGCCCGAAAGCGAGCCGGCCGCTGCCCAGATAGATCCGGTAGGCATAGGTGCTCATAATGGAGTAGAGGTTTTGAATATTGGGAACGGTGTTGTATGCCACCACGCCGCCTAAGGCCACCTTGGAGTTGCCAACGGGGGAGTGCACATTTAATTGCATATCGGTGGGCCCCAGCCCGGGACCGTAAAGGGACGAACGATAGAGGGAGCTGATACTGATGGCATCCCTGAAACCGGAAAAGGCGGGATTGATGGTGGTCCAGGTAAGATGATAATTGCTCACAGAGGGGATCAGGGTGTTCTGCGCGGAGCCGGATAACACCACCAATAAAAATATACCTATGAGCCAGTTACTTTTCATCTTATTCACGCACTACGACTACATAACCTTTAAATTCATAAGAATCGGTCCGGTCTATCTCACCGCTCAGATAGTCGCGCTGGTGCATAATAAAGGTCACCACAAAATAGTAGGTTCCCGAGGGAACCATATTCCCGTTATTGGACCGGCCATCCCATACAACCATCTCGTCTTCCCGCAATCCATGGGCAATCAGGGATTCATCAATCTCCATCTCATCCATATTCTCGTTGGTAACGGTTCGGACTGTATTCCCCAGCGAGTTAAAAAAGGAGACCGAAAACTCATCGGCATAAGGCAGCCCCTGGATGATGTAGTATTCATTGCTCATGTCGCCGTTGGGCGAGAAGCCCTGGTACTTTTTTACCTCGTTCCGGTGGACTATGGTTACATCACTGGATGTCGTGCACATCCCCTCGTCCTCCCCGTTACGTACCGTCCACCTGAAGGTGTTCTCTTCTCCCAGGCCCAGTTCATAGGCAAAGGTGCCGGGATTATGTTCCTCTGCGATAATTCCGCTGCCATTGGTCAATGCCCAGGTTCCGGTCCCTGCCGTCGGGGGATCGGCTCTCAGTTGCACCGCGTTGACCAGAAAGAGCACCGTATCCGGCCCGGCATAGGCAGGTGCCGGCTGCTCAAAGAAGTGCAGATCCATGGAATCCAGGCCGGCACAATCCCCGGCCTCGCTCCTGATAAAAATCCGGTACTCTCCATAGTCCTCATGCCTGTCCGGTATAGAAACAATATACTCATCCTGGCCGCTTCCGGGAGTGAATAAAAGGGCGCCTGCCGGCACACTCCATCTGCTCGAATTCCCGTTATCGGGATCCAGCCGGAGAGTCGCCGTATCGCTGCATACCTTGTAACTATCCCTGGCCACACCATCCACCAGGATCTGTGGATCGGGCATACGGGCAAGACTCACCTCCACCGGGCTAAGGGGCAGGTTGGCTGCCGGGGCTGTACAGGCATAGCCATCCTCCGGATAATAAAGGATCGATTCTATTTCGTAGGTATAACTGATATGGTCAGCACCTTCGGTATCCATCGTAATGTTAACCACATCCATATCCTGGTCGACCAGCCCCGGTCCGATTCCCGTATGCACCCCGTCTTTCAGATAAACAAGCCAGGGAGTCACATAGTGCCCGACACTCAGGCTTCCCATATTGAGATCCAGCTGCAGGGCCGTATCCTTTTCACAGGCAAAGAAAGCTGCATCGGTGAGCTCGCCTCCCGGCAGCTGCATAACAGTCACCATCATGGATGCAGAGGTGTCGCGGCAGGAGCCGATCTCCACCACCCGGTCATAAAAGTAAGTCAGGGTAGCCGGATCGCTGTAAGGCCCGCCCACAAATTCCTGCTGATCGGAGCCTGCAAGGGGCACTGCATCGGCCACGCTCTCTCCTTCCAGCCAGCTGCGCCAGGTATATATGGGAGTGAAGCCCACTTCACCTCCTGCCAGGGACTCATGCCTTAGAGCCTTGCTGTCGTTAAAACAGATAGCCTGGGCAGCATCAATGGCATTGGCCGTAATGGCCGAATGGATATCCAGGTGTACCCTGTTGGAAGTATCCCTGCACTGCCCCTCCGGTCCGCTGATCACGATCCGGTGGTACCAGCGGTTCACATCGCTGGTGAGCTGATCCGGATCTGTATAGCTCTGGCCTGTTGAGCCGGAAGCAACAGGAGTCCAGTCGCCCACTCCAGGTTCCAGCTCCATGACCGATACTTCCCAGCGGTATTCCCGGGTGGGATCGTTTCCTGCTACCGTGGCACCTCCCCCGGGCAGGGAACCTATAATCGCCTCCGGCACATCCCACTGACACTTGATATCATCTACGGGAGTGACCACATTGTTGGTGATGGAGGGAAGCACATTGATCACAATGGCAGAGCTGGTATCCTTACAGGCCAGCTGCAGACCGCCGGATCCAACCACCCTGCGGTACCAGGTGGTATCGCCGCTCATGACCCCGGGATCGAAGTTGCTTGCCACACCGTTGGAACCCCCTCCCGTGGCGGGTGCCCAGCTGGCCAGATCGGTGCTGGCAATCCAGGTATAGCTGTACTGGCCCAGGTATCCTCCACCGGGGGATGATCCGGTAAGAGGATCGGGCCGGTCCTCCTGGCACACGGTCTGCGGGGAGGCAATGCTGTTGCCGTTGATGGCAGGAACATTCAGGATCTCCACATAGGCGCTGGTATCGCGACAGGCATCGTCGTTCCCCGAGAGCACGACCCGGCGGATATAAGTGGTCTGACTCAGGGCCGGCGACTGATAGCTGAGGCCGGTCTCCCCGGCGATGGGGGAACCCATCACTCCCGGACTGGCAGAGCTGAGCCACCGGTAACGCAGGTCATCCTGATCTCCGTCGGAGGGAGCGGGACCACTGATCAGATCGGGGACCGTATTGACGCAAATGGTGTCGTTGGGGGTAATTACATTGCCGGTGAGGGCTTCCAGAACCCGGACGCTCTCCTCGTTGGAAGTGTCGACGCAGACCCCGGCATAGGCGATTCTCCGGTAGTCGGTGGAGGTGAACAGCGCACCGGCCTGGTAGGTGGGTTCTGCGACAGCAGCGGTGAGATCCGAATAACTGCCTGCTCCATCAGGCAGATGCTGCCACTTGTAGGTGAAGGTCCCCACGGTGGGTCCGCCTCCGATGGTGGCCCCCGAGGCGAAAAGCTCCGGGGGATTCCCCGAACAGACCGTATCACTGGCTGCAATGGTATTGCCGGTGATCTCCGGATGTACATAGACCGCAATCCGGAAGCTGGTATCGGACAGGCCCAGGGATGTTACAATCCTCCTGAAATAGGTTGTATCCGATAGCGGCCCGGGATCGTAATCTTTTCCGTTAGCAAGGGCAATATCGGCCCAGAAATTCTGAGTGCTGGAGCTGTCGATCCACTGATAGGTATAGGTCCCGTCCCCGCCCCTGGGTTCTGCAGCGATAATGGGTTCCGGGTCCTGATCCCCACAGATCCAGAATTCGGAAGGCACCGGGTTAAACAGGAATCCCCTGAGCGGGGCCACCAGTTCATCCTTCCGGACAGGTGGATTGGGCGATGCCAGGGGGGCATAATCCGGCAGTGACTCAAAAACCCCGTTGTTTCCTGCGGAGAAACTGGCCTGAAATTCAGGCGGGTTTACACTTCCCGAATGCCAGTAAATTCCGCCGCCGCCGGCCCCGCCCATCCCTGTTGTATCGCTTCCGGTGCTGCTGCTGTTACCGCCATCTCCTCCCACGGCTGATAGCGGGATAGTGCCCCGGTATCCGGCCACATCCAGGATGATGCAACCTCCGCCACCTCCTCCTGCTCCGGCCCCGTTGGCAGCAGTTCCCACAACATCACCTCCGTTGGCATAGATTCCACCACCATTCCCCAGGATGGTATCGGCCACAATGACCACAATGCCGCCTCCATGGCCTCCATCGGTAGTGCCGGCACCTGCGGGCTTTGATCCGCTTCCACCCCCGCCTCCAAAGAAAATGCGATCAGCAGCATGGTCAATTTGAGGAGTTCCGTTCTTATTTACGTAATAATACCCGGAGCGGCCAAGATCAAATCCACCCCCTCCTCCTGTAAGGGAATCTCCGGGAGTGCACGCGGTGGATTGTTCTCCTCCGCGCACCCCGGCCGAGTAGTTGGATCCTCCTCCTCCTCCGGCCAGGAGGCCATTTCCTCCGCCACCTCCATTGATATTGGAGCCTTTCCCGCGATTATACAGAAAACGGGTATCGGTAATGCCTTCCCCTTTCAGACCGGCCCACCGCTCTCCGTCCAGGTAGAAATAGCTCATGGTATCCCCGTCCAGGCAACCGGCCGTATAATCAGCATCACTGCTTCCCGGAGCGCCACGAAAGCCCCTTCCCGAGACATCGATATCCCCGTCCAGCCGCAAAATGCCGTGCACAAAAAGAGCTACCACGCCACCGGTGCCGGTTCCGGGATCCCAGGGATCGGCGCTTAATCCTGCCGGGGGCACCTGAGCATAGCGGTAGGAGCGTACCCGGATCAACTGAGCCACTTCTCCCGGCCCCAGGGGCAGAATCTCCGGATTTAAGGCCGCATTAAGCACCACGTTGTTCCCAATCATTGTCTCGATCCGGTAAAAGGCATATCTCCCCGCATTCCCGGGATTCTGGGCATCCCAGCCGGGCCGGTACAGCTCATCCCCGGGCAAATAAGCCGGATCCCCGGTTCCGATACGCGCCCCCTTCGCACAGTAGATCATCACTGTATCATCCACAGCAAAATCAGCTACACTGGTTACGGTAACGGTATCCGAATCAAAACCCTGGCTGCTCTGGATGGCCGTGATGGACGTGTATTTGTTGATCACCCCGCTAATGGGCGTATAGGACTGCGGGTAGACCTGCTGAACAGCTAAACACAGTATCAAAGCAAGCAGGTATTTGGCTCTCTTCCGGTTCAATTCAGGGTTCTTATGGCAATCAAATCTAAATATAACAAAAAAAACAGATGGATCTTATCTTTTTTCTACCGATTCGGGAAGCTCTACATGGAAGGTGGTTCCCTGGTGCAGCACCGTATCATACCAGATTCGCCCCCCCAGGGACCTGATAATGTTATGGCTGATAGCCAGTCCCATTCCCATCCCCCCCGACTTGGTAGTGAAGTTGGGTTGAAATAGCTTATCCCTGATCTCCTCCGGAATTCCTTTTCCGTTATCGGTGAAGGTGATCTTTACCACATGAGCCTCTTCTTTCTTCAAAGCCACCCGGATAAGCCCCTCCCTGCCTTCCGGGATGGACTGCAGACCGTTTTTCACCAGGTTAATAAAGACCCGCATCAGTTGCTCCTTGTCGGCCATCACATATACCATACGATGTTCCCCCGGATCGATCTGGATCTTCGCTCTGTCCGTGGATTCAAAAAGCTGCTGCAGACTGTTCAGCTTGGGCACCAGATTGATCCTGCTGTGCCTGGCCTGGGGCATCTTGGCAAAATCGGAAAACTCCCGGGCGATCGCCGACAGCGAATCGATCTGCTCGATCAGGGTGGCCGAAATCCTCCGGATCATCTCCGGATTGCTCTTGCCTTCGGCAATGGCCCGCTGAAGGTGCTGCACATTCAGTTTCATGGGTGTGAGCGGATTCTTGATTTCATGTGCGATCTGCTTGGCCATCTCCCTCCAGGCAGATTCCCGTTCCGATTGTGCCAGTAATCCGGCGCTCCGTTCCAGTTCCTGCACCATATAATTATACTCTTCCACCAGTCCCCTGATCTCATCACTGCGGGTGTACTGGATCATCTCATTTTTCCGGTTCAGGCTTACCTGGGCAATGCGGTTCTGGATCATCCTCAGGGGCTGCGTGATCCGGTCGGCCAGAAATACACTGACCAGAAGGATCAGCAGGATTAAAATCAGATATACATTGATCACAGCCACCACCAGATTGGTCACATCCCTGGCCAGAGCACCCGACTGGGTAAAATAGGGCAGATTCAGATAGGCCAGGAATTTATTTTCACTGTTCATCAGCGGTACATAGGCCGAGATGTATTTCATATCCCCTATGTGCTCATTATGAATATATTCCGAAGCATTCTCCCTGGAGAGGTTTTCATACACCAGCCGGTTCATCCGGTAGCTCAGTAATTGCCTGTCGAAGATCTCCGAGCGCGAAGTAGCCAGGAGGTATCCCTGCTGGTCGTACAGGTTGATATCGGTATAAAATACATTGGAGAACTTTCTTAGCAACTCATCCAGGTTATAGTAGCTGTCCGATGACCAGTTTTTCAGGTCTTCTTCGAATTCAAGTTTATGCATCAGCTCAATATAAACCGAACGCATGGTATTTCGCAGGTTGTCATTGTGCTTGACCCTGTATTGCTGGAAAATAAAGTAGATGGTCCCTGAACAAATCAGTACAAAAGTGAGAAAGAGGACCCCGACCAGGGAGTATTGTATTCTGTTCTTAAAGCTCCAGTTCAGCGACGGTCGCAGGCGGACGGAAACGAGCAGGTACACCAGTGCCACCAGGAGGAAGTTAAAAGCAAAAATATAGGAAAAGAATATAAGGTAGTCGATCACGGTAATGGAAGGGCTCCCCACAATAATCGTATTCCGTTGATCCACATTGTATATGCTGTGGTCGTACCCCTTAAGGCTAATGATCTCAAATTCCTGATCCCCGCTGGTATAGTGGGAACTGGAGGTCCGGTAGGGAAAATCACCGCTTTGGGAAAAAAGTTCGCCCCCGTTATACCGGGCAATGGAGAACCTGGAACTGGTAAAGGAGGTGTAATTCTCATCCAGCAATAACTCGGGATAACCCAGCTCTTCGGAAAAGATCTTGGAGTTAAGCTCGATATAGACCCTTTGCTCGCTCCCGGACGTGAAATAGGGAATGGAAGCCAGGTAGGATATCCTCCCGTTCAGATTATCCAGAAAATAAAAATCGCTGCCCGGGATCTCTATACCAAACTCCTCGATCCACTCATTAAAAAAGGTATAGCAGTGCTCATAGCTGTCATCCGGGGGCTCCAGGTACACCCGATCGTCCGGCCTGCAAATGGTGACCTGGAGATCGTATTTGCTCCAGTATCCCGAGAAGTAATTACGTCGCAACCTGTTGACCACCTGTTCCACCTGGTCAATGTCGATATATTCCCGGTTCAGGTAAAGGGCAAATACCGAGTCGTTCCGGATGGCCATGGACATCTCACTAAAAAGCATTTCGGCTACCGGGTCATGTTCAGAGGCAAGTTTGACCAGTTCCACCTCGCGCTTTCGCTCGACATGGATGCGGTTGTTCTCCTGCAGCCGGATGGTTATAAAGACAGAGATAAAGAGGAGCAGGAAAATGAAGCGTGAAAAGGGAATGCGCCCCCCCTGCCTGTACCTTAAATAAAGCTGTCCGCCGAGAATTAGCAAAAGAGCGATCCAGGCAATCCAGGAGCATTGCATTCCCTGAAAAAACGAGGCTGCGGCAAAAGTCAGGGAAACGGTGACCGATCCGTATAGCAAAGGTCTTAAAAGAGATCCTGACAGCAGGACAATGGCTTTATCAAGGATCAGACCCAGCAAGAGAAACCACATGATAATGATGGACAATCCCACTACGGTACTCCAGGTAAAGGTAGTCACCCGGTGAGCCTCAAAAGAGATGCTGGAATCCAGCACCAGGGTCCCGATCAGCTGTTCTATCAGAAGCAAAAGCAGTGCAGAAGCCACAAAAAGAGCTGTGGCGACACCCCTTTTCCACGCTTTCGATCCAATTTTCTCCAAATTGCCATAGAGGTAATAGAGCCCCGCCAGGAGCAGGGCCGAAACCGTAAACACCAGGAGGGTCCCCAGGGAGGGAAAGTAGCGGCTGGCATAAATATCCGGCTGGAAGAGCTTTCCCCCGGTCAGCAGAGGGGGAAAGGCGTATTTCAGGACCCCCACAGTGCTGGCGGCAATCAGCAGGGTGATCAGGCCCAGCCACAGGTATCTGCTCCGGCCACTGATGCGTTTTAATACAGAACAGCATCCCGCGAAAAAGAGCAGGAGCGAAACAAGCAGGCTTCCGGCGGCCAGGATCTTCAGGCCCGGAGATTCGGGCGCGGTTCCGGTAAAATTCAGGGAAAACAGATAGTCGCCCGCCTCATTGAAAACCGCTTCAGACCCTTCAGCTTCAAAAAACTCGATGTTTACGGCAGGATCCAGTTTAAAATCCCTCTGAAAGCCGTTCATTAAAAATTTGTTCTGAAAGGGGTAGTGGGTCTTCACCTCGATCATTCCCAGCAATCTGCCCTTTTTTACCGGATGAATAACCCCGACGTAGGAGGCATTCCTCAGGGAGATAAAGGGCCTGTCCATCCTGGACCTCCACCGGTCCGAAACAGCAATGGTATGATCGGACCAGTAGGTCAGGGCTCCTCCTTCATAATAGAATATATAGATTCCCTCCCTGGCGGCGAGTTCCTGGTATTCGGCCGATTTCCGGTCGAGGATCCCGGTGGGGTTCTCGCTGATAAAAAGCGCCTCCAGCTCCCTGAACTCCTCTTTGAGCAGGCGCTCCTTTTTATGAAGCACGTCCTCGAAATTCCGGACATCTTTCCGGGAATAGCCAGCCTCCCTGAACAGAGTGGCTGAAATAATTCCCACTACCATAAACACGGAGGCTGCCAGCAGCAGAATCAATCTGGGATATGTCTTCTGGTCAGGCATGATGATATGGCTCCCCTTTAAGAATGGTGTAGGCCCGGTACAGCTGTTCCATAAAGATCAGCCTTACAAGCTGGTGAGAAAAAGTCAGTTTTGAAAGAGAAATTTTTGCATCGGCCTTTTTATATACTTCGGGTGAAAATCCGTAGGGCCCCCCAATCACAAAAAGCAGATGGCCCACCCGGCCCTCCAGGCTATTCAGGTACTCGGCAAAGGAGATGGAATGAAACTCTTCTCCCCGTTCATCCAGAAGAATCAGGTAATCGCCTGGTTTCAGACGTTTTAATATAAGCCTGCCCTCCTTTTCCTGCACCTCCTTCATGGTCATGCTCCGGGTATTCTTCAGATCCGGGACGGTATCGATCCGGAACGGGACATAACGCTCCACTCTGTTTTTAAAAAGCTCCACACCCTCCCTGATAAAAGGGTCCCTTGTCTTTCCGCTTTCAATGAGAGTGATGCGCATACCGGATTAATCGACAGGTTTTTTGTATCTTGCAAGAGACCTCTTTGTTGGCCCAATAGTTGTGGTATATTGCAAACATACTTGATATTTAGATAAAGTGAAACAGAGGATATTAACTATTTTATGGATAAGCATGCTGGTCCTGCCACAAGTTTCAGGCCAGACTGTTCCGCCGGATCTGGTCAGGGCCATAGGGAACGGAGATGCTGCTTCCATGTCGGCGTGGTTTCATCAGAGCCTGGAGATGACCATCCTGGAGCAGAAATATGAAACCAGCAAAAACCAGGCTTCCAGGATCCTGGAAAGTTTTTTCAAAAGCCATACCCCGTCCGCTTTTACCGTCTCTTTTGAGGGGACCAAGGAACAATCCAAATATGCCATTGGGACTCTGAGCACCGACTCCGGTAATTTCAGGATCAATATCTATTTTCTTATGAAGGAGGGTAAGCGGCTGATTTATTATCTGAGCATAGAAAAAGAGTCTCCCTATGAACTCCGCCCAAAACCTTGATTCTCTCATAGACCTCTGGTTCCGGGAGGATATCGGGGAAGGAGATCATACGACCTTCAGCACCATTCCTGCTGCTGCCACCGGATCCGCAAAACTGCTGGTTAAGGAGGAAGGGGTTCTGGCCGGACTGGCAGTGGCCCGGCGAATATTTCACCGTTTCGATCCGGAGCTTCAGTTACAGATCCTGCTGGAGGATGGAAGTACTATCCATCCGGGCGACATGGTATTCAGGGTAAGCGGAAAGGTACACTCGCTGCTGCAATGTGAACGTCTGGTTCTGAATGTGATGCAGCGCATGAGCGGCATAGCCACCACCACCCGTGCCTATGTGGGCCTGCTGGAGGGCACCGGTACCCAAATCCTGGATACCCGCAAAACCACTCCGGGCTTACGGCTCCTGGAAAAGGAGGCCGTGCGGCTCGGTGGCGGAGTGAACCACCGCTTCGGACTTTATGATATGATCCTGATCAAAGACAACCATATCGATTTCGCCGGAGGCATCCGTCAGGCCATATCGGGTGTCAGGGCCTACCTGGATCAGAAAAAACTGGACCTGGATCTGGTGGTGGAGGTCCGCTCCCTGGAGGATATTGAAGCCGTGCTCTCCATGGGAGGGATTCGCAGGATACTGCTGGATAATTTCTCCCTGGACCTGACCAGAGAAGCCGTGAGGCTGATCAAGCGCCGGGTGGAGACAGAATCATCGGGGGGCATCACCAGGGAGACCCTCCGTAGTTATGCCGAATGCGGGGTCGACTATATTTCCGTAGGGGCTCTGACCCATCAGATCAAAAGCCTGGACCTGAGCCTGAAAGCAGATTTTTAAGGATGCCGGACGGAAGACATAAGGAGCTTGACAGGATCCGCAGGGAATACGGGCGCGGGGTGCTGGACGAATCAAAAATTCCGGCGGATCCACTGTTGCTCTTCCATACATGGGTGGAGGATGCCACCCGTTCGGAAAATCCCGATCCCACGGCCATGACGCTTTCCACGGTAGACCGGAGAGGGTCCCCCTCCTCCCGCATCGTCCTTCTGAAAGAGATCCGGGAAGAAAAGCTGATCTTTTTTACCTCCCACAAGAGCAGGAAGGCGAAAGAGATCGGCAGGAATCCCAGGGTAGCCGCTCATTTTTTCTGGCCCGATCTGGAACGCCAGGTAAAAATTGCCGGGATTGCCGGACCGCTGGAAGATGCAGGGTCGGACCTCTATTTCAGCTCCCGGCCCTTTGAGAGCCAGATAAGTGCCTGGGCTTCGCCCCAGAGTGAAGTGGTCCCTGGCCGGGAGTTCCTCGAAGGAGAGTACCGGAAGTACCTGGAGAAGTTTAAGGAGGCGGAAAAGGTTCCCAGACCGGCACACTGGGGAGGCTTTTTTATTAGTCCCCGCCGTATGGAGTTCTGGCAGGGTGGAGCGCACCGCTTGCACGATCGCATCGAATATTCCAGGGAGCAAAAAGGGTGGCGCTTTGTCAGGCTTGCGCCTTAAGCTTCAGGATCTGAGCCTCCAGCACAGTGATCTTACCTTCTGCATCGGCCATCTTCTGCCTCTCCTTTTCCACAACCTGGGCCGGGGCATGCTGTACAAAACGTTCATTGCCCAGCTTTTTCTCCACACTCTTCAAAAAGCCCCGGGTGTAGTTCAGTTCTTCTTCCAGCTTGCTCAGTGCTTCAACGGCATCGGCCATGCTGCCCAGCTCTATGAAATACTCCACGTTCTTTACGATAAAGGATGCAGCACCCTCCGGTTCGTCTGTGATCCTCTCCACGGAAGAGAGCCTGGCCAGCTTAATAACAACCGGTTCCAGGTACTCCCTGTACTTGCTTCCTTCGGAGAAACGGACCATCAGTTTCAGAGCCTCCCCGGGGGCTATGTTCTTTTCCTTTCGAACAGACCGGATAGCCGTAATCACCTCCTTGCTTTCCTCGAAATGCCTCCGCAACTTTTTATCATAGCTCTCTGGTGCAGGCATGGGTGAAACCATCAGGCTTTCTCCCGGCTTCCGCTCTCTGATCAGCTGCCAGATCTCCTCGGTAATAAAGGGCATGAAGGGATGCAGCATATGCATCAGCCTGTCGAAAAAGTCCAGGGTGGCCTCATAGGTAGCCCGGTCGGCCGGTTTCTGGTAGGCAGGCTTTACGATTTCCAGGTACCAGGAGCTGAATTCGTCCCAGAACAGTTTATAAACGATCATCAGGGCATCCGACACCCGGTACTTCTGAAACTGGTCGTCTACCTTTATAAAGGCCCGGTTTATCTGGGTCCCGAACCATCGAACCGCCTGGATGGAATGGGCAGGCTGCTCCAGGCTGTCATCCACCTTCCAGCTCCTGACCAGGCGGAAGGCGTTCCATATTTTATTACTGAAATTCCTTCCCTGCTCGGTGAGCCCCTCGTCAAAAAGAAGATCGTTGCCAGCGGGCGAACAGAAAAGCATCCCCACCCTGACACCATCGGCACTGTACTTCTTCATCAGTTCGATGGGGTCCGGGGAGTTGCCCAGTGATTTGGACATCTTCCTTCGCTTGCTGTCGCGGACGATCCCGGTGAGATAAACCGAAGCAAATGGCTTCTCGTTCCGGTATTCATACCCGGCTATGATCATCCGGGCGACCCAGAAAAAGAGAATCTCCGGAGCGGTCACCAGATCGTTGGTGGGATAATAATAATTGATATCCTCGTTTTCGGGAAAACGGATGCCATCAAAAACCGAAATGGGCCATAACCAGGAGGAGAACCAGGTATCCAGCACATCCTCATCCTGACGCAGGTCCCCGGCATTCAGCTGCCTGTTTCCACTCAGCTCACGGGCCAGCTCCAGGGCTTCCTCCGGCGATCCGGCCACCACGTAATCGTTTGGGCCTTCTCCATAAAAATAGACGGGAATCCGGTGGCCCCACCAAAGCTGACGGGAAATGCACCAGTCCCTTACATTCTCCATCCAGTGACGGTAGGTGTTCTTGAACTTGTCAGGCTGCAGCCTGATATCGTCGTTCATCACATGCTCCAGGGCCGGGGCACTCAGTTCCTTCATCTTCAGGAACCATTGCAGGCTCAGCCGTGGTTCTATCACTGCATCGGTGCGCTCCGAAAAACCCACCTTGTTTACATAGTCTTCGCTTTTCACCAGCTTACCCGCTTCCTCAAGCAGGGGAATAATGAGTTTCCGGGCATTAAAACGATCCTCGCCAACCAGCACCTGAGCCGCTTCATTCAGCGTCCCCTTGTCGCTAAAGATATCAATGGACTCCAGGTTGTGCTTCAGTCCCAGCTCATAGTCGTTGATGTCGTGGGCCGGAGTGATCTTCAGGGCCCCGGTCCCAAACTCCCTGTCCACATACTCATCCAGTATGATGGGAACGGAACGGTTCACCAGGGGCACCAGCACCTTTTTCCCGTGAAAACGGCTAAAGCGCTCATCCTCCGGATGCACGCATACGGCCGTATCGCCCAGGATGGTTTCGGGACGGGTGGTAGCGATGGTGATGTAATCTTCTTCTCCATCCACTTTGTATCTGAGATAGTAGAGTTTGGAGGCCACCTCCTTATATACAACCTCCTCATCTGAAACGGCAGTTAGCGCCTGGGGATCCCAGTTTACCATTCTTACGCCCCGGTAAATTTTCCCCTTTCTGAACAAATCCACAAATACCCGGATCACGCTCTCCGAAAGCGCCTCATCCATGGTAAAACAGGTTCGGTCCCAGTCGCAGGAAGCTCCCAGCTTTTTCAGCTGCTCCAGGATGATTCCCCCATGGGTATGGGTCCACTTCCAGGCATGTTCCAGGAACTCCTCCCGGCTCAGGTCGCTTTTTTTGATCCCTTCTTCTGCCAGCCTGTTCACCACCCTGGCTTCGGTGGCAATGGAAGCATGATCGGTCCCGGGCACCCACAGAGCGTTTTTTCCCTGCATGCGGGCCCTTCGGATCAAGACATCCTGAAGGGTATTATTGAGCATGTGCCCCATGTGCAAGACGCCCGTTACATTGGGGGGCGGGATCACAATGCAGTAGGGTTCACGTTCATCGGGTGTGCTTCGGAAGAAACCATGTTTCATCCAGTAGGAGTACCATTTATCCTCCACACTGGCCGGGTCGTATTTTGATGGAATATTCATGCCCGCAAAAGTAGTAAAAAAATGGGGTCCGGTGGATGCAAATTCCCCTTCACCGGTTCAAATTCACCGTTCACCGATTTTAAACATAAAAACCCCCCTGGAAAACTGTAAAAACTAAAATAGTTTTCATATACTTGCCGAAAATTTCATCCATTGGAAGTCAAAGACAGAATATTGATTGAGGCGGGAATACTCTTTGGAAAATACGGGATCCGGAGTATGACCATGGATTCACTGGCCGAAGAACTGGGGATATCCAAACGGACCATCTACGAGCGTTTCAAGGACAAAGATACCCTGCTGATGGAGGTGATCCGGTATTATAAGGATCAGACCCAGCAGGAGGCCTTTCAGCTGATCGATCAGTCGGATAACGCCATAGAGGCACTGTTCCGGATCATAAAGCTGACCATTGGCCAGATGCAGCGAATGAGCCCGGCATTTTTCAAGGATTTCAGGAAGTACCATCAGAAAGTCATTTTGCAATTCTCCGCGCCGGGTGAGATTCGCGACTTCAGTATCACCAAACGATTGCTGGAGACCGGTATGGAACAGGAGGTCTTCAGAGATGATATAAACCTTGAAATTGTTAACCAGGCCATCCACTCCCTGTTCGACCTGTTTGGACACAACAGCACCCTGGTAGATGCAGGCTTCGACCGGAAAGATATGTTTGACCATATATTGATCCCCTATTTCAGGGGAATAGCAACCAAAAAAGGGCGGAAGCTCCTGGTAGATTGTAAACCCATACTTGAATAAAAGAGACAGAGATATGAAACAGCAAAAGATCATCATGCTATTTACAATGCTTCTGACCGCGAGCCTCCTGGTTCCCTTAAAAAGTCAGGAAGCTTCCGGACGGCTGGTACTGGACCTCCAGGGAGCCGTCGATTATGCCATCGACTATAATAAATCCCTGCAGAACTCCCGCCTGGAAGTGGAACGGTCGGGAAAATCCATCTGGGAAGCCATTGCACAGGGACTGCCCCAGGTGGACGGCACCGTGGATTATATGTCCTATTTCAATTATGAAATGGAATTTAACTTCGGGATGGGAGAGGTTCCGGATTTTTCGCCGGAGGACATTCAGCAAGCCTTTAACGAGACCCAGGCGGTCTTCCCCTTCTATACCCAGAGCGATGTGGCCATGCTGGGTGCAAATAATTTTTACGAAAGCCAGCTCCAGTCCATGCTGCCTCCCACCACCATTCCGCTCACAGACCAGAGTACTGCCAAGCTGCAGGTATCCCAGCTGATCTTCAGCGGTCAGTATATCGTGGGGATTCAGACTGCAAAACTTGCCCGGAAAATATCGGAGCAAAATCTGGAGTACAGTGAGCTGAATACCAAAGAGATGGTAATTAATTCCTATTACCTGGTTCTGATCACGGAAGAATCCCTGGCGATCGTGGAACAAAACCTGGTAAATCTGGAGGAGACCCTGGCCCAGACCGAAGTGATGTTTAAAACCGGAATGGCCGAGCAGACCGATGTGGATCAGATCCGCATCACGGTGAATCAGTTGATGAACGCCAGAAACTCCCTGGCCCGGAACGTGGAGCTGAACTATAATTTACTCCGGTTTCAGCTGGGACTGGAAGCCGGTGTGGAGCTGGAGCTAAGCGATAATCTGGAAGGGCTCTTTGACAGCATGCAGCCCGAATCTGTATTAGCGGCTCCTTTTGACATGGAGGACAACGTGACCTACCAGATCATGAAAACCCAGGAGGAAATAAACAAAAGATTGCTGGATCTGGAACAATGGAACTATGCCCCCACCATTGCCGGTTTTTATAATTACAACAAGAAAATCCGTACTTCCGGTTTTGATATGAATCCCAATCACCTGGTGGGACTCCAGATGTCGGTCCCCATCTTCTCCAGCGGAATGAGGAAAGCCAGGGTCGACCGGGCAAAAATAGACTACCATATGGCCCAGACCAATAAGAGTATCCTGGAAGACCAGCTGAGCCTGCAGGAGAAGCAGAACAAATATAACCTGCAAAGCTCCCTGGAAAACTATTTTACCCAACTGGAGAATGTGGAAGTGGCTCAACGGGTATATGACAGCTATCGCCGGAAATTTGAGCAGGGAATGGCCACCAGCCTGGATCTGACCCAGGCCAACAGCAATTACCTGGATGCCGAGAGCAACTACCTGAACTCCATCTTGGAAGTAATGAATGCCAAGTTGCAACTGGATAAACTGATGAACCAACTATAGTAAGCCACGACATGAAATTAAGATCTATTATGAAAACCATATCCATCATGAAAACAATAAAAATTGCCCTGCTCACCCTGATTGGCGGTGCAGCACTTACAGCCTGCAACATGCAGCCAGGAGCCACTGCGGATACAGCAGCCGAAGCCCCTGAAATAAAGCCCCGTCCGGTCAGAGTCATGGAGCTGGACTATCAGGAAACTGCCATCACTCAGGATATTACCTCCACGGTGGTCGCCTTTGAAGAGACCTACCTCTCTCCGGCCCTTTCAGGACGGATCCGCTCTGTGAAGGTGGAGGTAAACGACCATGTGAACAAGGGACAGCTCCTGGTGGAGATGGACCGGAGCCAGCTGGACCAGACGCAACTGCAGTACCAGCAGCTGCTGACCGACCTGGCCCGGATGGACACCCTGTTGCGTTACGGTTCCATCACTCAACAGGCTTATGACCAGATGAAGGCACAGGTGGAAACCACCGAACTGATCCTGGAAAACCTGAAAGAAAACACCCTGCTGAGAGCTCCCTATTCCGGGGTGATTACCGGTAAGTATTACAACGACGGAGAGTTATATTCACCGGCTCCCAATACTCCTGCAGGGAAAGCCGCTCTGGTTTCCATGTTCCAGGTAGATCCGGTGAAGCTTATGGTCAACCTGAGTGAAAGTTATTTACCCCTGGTCAGGGAAGGAATGAAAGCCACGGTGACCACCGATGTCTATCCCGGTACCAGTTTTCAGGGTACGGTGTTCAGGATTCATCCTACCATCAGTGCCGCCACGCGCAACTTTATCGTTGAGGTGAAGATTGCCAACAAAAACGGGAAGCTGGCCCCGGGTATGTTTGCCCGGGTAAGCCTGAAACTGGGTGAGACCGAGGCCCTGATTGTACCTTCCATTGCGGTGATGCAACAGGCCGGGACCAACCAGAGATATGTCATGCTGTATGAAAACGGTAGCGCTAAAAAGGTGAATGTACAGATCGTTAACAGACATGATGATCAACTGGAAATTTCTTCTCCGGAAATCCAGGGTGGAGAGCAGCTGATCTATGCCGGGCAAAGCCAGCTGGAAAACGGCGACCCTGTAAATGTAGTGTCTGAATAATTTAAAGCATCTGAAGATGAGTATTTACGGAAACGCGGTCAAACGACCGATCACAACAATAATGATCTTTGTGGCACTGCTGGTGATGGGAGGGTACTCCCTGAACAGGCTCCCCATTGATTTCTACCCCGATATCGATTTTCCTGCCATATCTGTTATCACCACTTATGCAGGAGCCAGTGCTGCCGATATTGAAACCAATGTGACCCGTCCCATTGAGGATGGTTTGAACACTGTTGGAAGCCTGAAAAATATTTCTTCGGTTTCGCGCGACAATATGTCCGTCGTGGTCTGTGAATTTGAATGGGGAACAAACCTGGACGAGGCTTCCAATGAAATGAGAGACGGATTAAGCTTTGTGGAGCAGTTCCTTCCCGAGGAAGTGGAGAAGCCCATGCTGTTTAAATTCAGTTCCAGTGCCATGCCCATTCTGTTCTACGGGGTTACCGCCGATGAGAGTTACGAGGCCATTGCCAATATCCTGGACGAAAAAGTGGTGAATGCGCTTAACCGGGTCGACGGGGTGGGATCTGTATCCCTGATGGGTGCGCCGGGTCGCGAGATCCAGGTGGACATTGATCCGCGTAAAATGGAATCCTATCATATAAGTGTGGAGATGATCGCCGGGGTCCTCAATGCCGAAAACCTCAACCTTCCTGCAGGGAACATGGAAATGGGGATGATGGATTATCCGCTGAGGGTCAAAGGCGAGTTTCCGTCCAGCGATATCATCGAAGACATTGTCCTGACCAGCTTCAACGGGCAAACCGTATACCTGGGTGATGTGGCTACGGTCCGGGATACCATCCGGGATACCTCCCTGGATGAGCGCCTGAACGGGAAGACCGGGATGCGGATCATCATCCAGAAACAGTCCGGGGCCAACACCGTAGAGGTGAGCCGGGACATCAATGCCATGATGCCGGAATTGATCAAAACCCTGCCCGAGGACATCGAGATCATCACCTTCTTTGATTCCTCTGAGTTCATTACCGATTCGATTAATAACCTGACAAATTCCCTGATGTACGCGGCCTTCGCTGTCATCCTGGTGGTACTCTTCTTCCTGGGGCGATGGAGGGCCACCTTTATTGTGATCCTGACCATTCCCATTTCATTGATCGTCTCCTTTATATACCTCTATGTATCGGGAAGCTCCATTAATATTATCGCGCTTTCGTCCCTGTCCATTGCCATCGGAATGGTGGTGGATGATGCCATTGTGGTTCTGGAGAATATCACCAAACATGTGGAAAGGGGGTCCAGTCCCCGGGAGGCGGCCATTTATGCCACCAACGAGGTATGGCTGGCAGTGATCGTAACTACTCTTACGGTGGTGGCTGTTTTTCTGCCCCTGACCCTGATTGGCGGAATGACCGGCGAACTCTTCCGTCCCCTGGGGTATATCGTTACCATCACCGTGGTCACCTCCACCATAACGGCCATTTCCCTGACTCCCATGCTGGCTTCAAAAATGATGAAGCTCAGAAAAAAGCCGAAGAAAGTCCGAAAAATGTCCTATGACAACACCATCGGACGTTTCCTGGACTGGCTGGACCGCTTTTACGGACGTTCCCTGAAGACGGCCCTTCGTTTCAGATGGGGCACCCTGATCATTGCCATGCTTATCTTCGTGTTATCCATGATGATGGCAGGAGGTATGGGTTTTGAGTTTATGCCGGAGGCCGACCAGGGATCTATGACTGCAGCCATTGAATTGCAAACCGGACTGAGAGTGGATGAGACTACCAAAGTGGCACGAAAGATCGATGCCTTCATCGAAGAAAATATGCCCGAGGCTCAGTTTTATTATACTTCATCGGGCTCGGACGACCAGGGAGGAATGATGTCCCTCTTTATGGAGTCGGGATCCCACCGGATAAACATCAACTTCACTCTCACGGATCTGGAGACCAGGGAGCGCGACGTCTGGGCTCTGGCCAATCTGCTCACCGGATACCTGGAGACCATCCCGGAGATTGTCAATTTTGACGTGGTCCCCAACGGGGGCATGGGAGGAACCACCGAAAACAACGTGGTGGTGGAGATTTTTGGCTACGATTTCGAAACCACCTCCCTGATTGCAAATGCCCTGGCCGACAGTGTAAGCAACATTCAGGGAGCTACCAACGTTAATGTGAGCCGCGATCCGTCCAAGCCGGAGCTGCAGATTGTGCCGGACCGGGAAAAAATGGCTCATCACGGTCTGAATACTTATACACTGGCCTCTTCCGTACGTAACCGGGTGGAGGGCCCTTACATGAGCCGTTACAGGGAGGAAGGAGATGAATACGACATTGTGGTCCGTTTCGAGGAAGAGGAGCGCAGCTCCCTTTCCAACCTGAATGATATCGCCCTGATGAATTCGCAGAATCAGGAGATCCGGCTGGGTGAAGTGGCCGACATCGAAGAACGCTGGTCGCCTCCCAATATTGAACGGAAAAACAGGGAACGAATGGTTACCGTATCCATCACGCCTTACAAGGTACCTCTGAATAAAATGGCCGAAGAGGTACAGGCAAAGATCAACAGCATGGAGATCCCGCCCGAAGTGAATATTCAGATGGGAGGCGCCGTAGAGGAATTGCAGGATTCCATGAAGGATCTCACCCTGCTGCTCCTGCTCAGCCTGATCCTCACCTACCTGGTCATGGCCTCTCAGTTCGAATCCATGAAGATGCCTTTTATCATCATGTTCTCCATTCCATTTGCCTTTACCGGTGTGATCCTGGCCCACCTGGTCACGGGTACCACCATGAGTGTGATTTCCATGGTAGGGGGAGTGATGCTGATCGGGATCGTGGTGAAGAACGCCATTGTACTGGTGGACTATATTAACCTGATGCGGGAGCGCGGACTGGACCTGAAACAGGCCATTGTGGAATCGGGACAATCCAGGTTGCGCCCGGTGCTGATGACCTCCCTGACCACCATCCTGGCCATGCTGCCCCTGGCCATGAGTACCGGTTCAGGATCGGAAATCTGGAGCCCCATGGGGATCGCTGTCATCGGGGGACTGATCTTCTCTACCATAGTCACCCTGATCCTGGTCCCGGTGATCTATCACATGATGCTTCGCAGGAGTGATGCCAGGAAAAAATCCGTGGAGTATAATTTTTTGAATGGAAATGAATTAAATAATTAATTACTTGTGAAAGCTGTATTTATTGTATATAACCAGGCGCAGACCGAGAAAGTCGAGTACCTGTTCGACAAGCTGGATATCCGGGGATTTACACGCTGGACCGGCCTCACCGGCCGGGGCAGCGTGGATGGCCCCCCGCACATGAACACCCATACCTGGCCGGAACAGAACACCGCCCGGATGGCAGTGATGGAAGATGAAGCAGTGGCGTCGGTTCTGGACGGTGTCCGCCGGCTCGACGAGGAGAACAAGGACGTGGGCATACGGGCCTTTGTCTGGGAGGTGGCGGACTACTATTAGTCCGCCCGGCTGGATTGTTTTCCGCTTTTGGAGGTAATGGTGACTTTCAGGATCACCATGCGGTCCAGGTTTTTCTGCTTGAACTCAATCAGGTCCGGGGCCCCATGCTGTGCCATAATCGCCTCCAGACCCTCCTGCTTACCCTGCTGATCTGATAGGATCTCCACCGTTCCGTAGCCCACTATGGAACGGTATCGGGTGCTCCAGTCGCAGGCCCTCTCTCCTTTGGAGATCTCTACCGCATCTTCCACCTCGAAACAGACCCTGTTATCCCGGGCGAGAAGATCGATCTTCTTGCCCCCGGGGGCCGAATGGATAAAAATGCATCCATCCCTGTATCCGTAGTTGAAGGGGAGGATATAGGGCCGGTCGCCATCGATCATGGCCAGCCTGCATATCATGGCCTTCCCCAGTATCTCCTCCAGAACGCTCTTGTCTGTGATCTCCTGCTGTGCTCTTCTCATAGGATTGGTCCGAAATTTTATATGAATATAGGGACTTCCTGCTGTTTATCATTTTCCCCCTCGTCAAAATGAAGTACTTTTAGGCCTTTGAGTTTACGATAAGATTAATTATGAGAGCTTCACTGAATTTCATAATCTCCATGATGATCCTGGCAGCAGGTACCTGGGGATGTTCTGACTCACCGGAAGAGAAAGCCAGGGATCATGGCCAGGAGATCTGGTTCGAAGAGTACATGCACGACTACGGACAGATTGAGAAGGACAGCGATGGCACCTGGTCTTTTGTCTTTAAGAACCTGGGGGACGAGGCCTTTGTCATCAACCGGGTGCGTTCCACCTGTGGCTGCACCGTCCCCGACTGGCCGAGGGAACCCATTGAACCGGGATCCACCGGGAAGATAAGCGTCAAATACAATACCGCCACAACCGGCACTTTCCTGAAATCGGTGGTGGTATACTCTACAGCAGCCAATTCACCTGTGAAACTACAGATCAAAGGCAAGGTGGTCGCCAGGGAAAAGGAAGAATTATAAAACTGTTAACTAAAATCGTATGCCAGGTATCTCAACAAAAGGACAGCAAATGCCAGCATCTCCCATCCGGAAGCTGGTCCCCTATGCGGAAGAGGCTAAGCGTAAGGGGAGAAAGGTCTACCACCTCAACATTGGTCAGCCCGATATCCTTACCCCTGAAGTGGCCCGCAATGCGGTGAAGAATATGAGCGCCAGGGTCATTGAGTACAGTCACTCTGCCGGAAATGAAAGTTATCGCCGGAAGCTGGCATCCTTTTATCAGGGTTTGGGAATTGAAGTGGACCACACCGAAATGCTGGTGACCACCGGAGGATCCGAAGCGATCTCTTTCGCACTGATGTCCACTGTAAACCCGGGGGAGGAAGTGATTGTACCGGAACCCTTCTACGCCAATTATAATGGCTTTTCGGTAGCAGCGGGAGTCAGGGTGGTCCCCATTACTTCGGGTATTGAAAATGGATTTGCCCTGCCTCCCATCGAGGAATTTGAAAAGGCGATTACTCCGGATACCCGCGGCATTATCATCTGCAATCCAAACAATCCCACCGGATATCTTTATTCTCAGGAGGAGCTTGAGCTGCTGGGTGAGATTGTGAAAAAGCATGACCTGTATCTCTACTCGGACGAAGTATACAGGGAATTTTGCTATGATGGGGAGAAACACTTTTCAGCCATGGATCTGCCCGGTCTGGAACAGCATGTGATCATGTTTGATTCGGTTTCCAAACGCTACAGCATGTGCGGAGTAAGGGTCGGAACCCTGATCTCCCGGAACAAAGAAGTCATCTCGACGGCACTGAAGTTTGCCCAGGCCAGACTGAGCCCACCCTCCTACGGGCAGGTGGCTGCGGAAGCAGCACTGGATACACCTTCCTCCTACTTCAAAGAGGTCTATGAGGAGTATATCGAACGCCGCAATTTTATGGTGGAGGCCCTGAACAAAATGCCGGGGGTCAGATGCCCCACACCCAAAGGAGCATTCTATACAGTGGTGCATCTTCCGGTGGATGATTCCGACCTGTTCTGCCAGTGGATCCTGAGTGAGTTTGAATACAAGAACCAGACGGTGATGATGGCTCCGGCTTCTGGATTTTACTCCACTCCCGGACTGGGAAAACAGGAGGTCCGGATCGCCTATGTGCTGAAAAAAGAGGACCTGGCCAAAGCCATGGATACCCTGGCCGGGGCCTTGAAAGCTTACCCGGGGCGAACCAACTGATCCCGGCACTGTTAAACATGCAGGTAGTCATTGAATAATAACTACCTTTGTCCACTTAACTTAGAAAGAGAAAACTTGAATTTTAATGATTTTGGATTTGATCCCGACCTGATGGAGGGGATCAGTGCCATGGGATTTGAATCCCCTACTCCCATCCAGGAACAGGCCATTCCAGCCATTCTGGAGGGCAGGGACATCATCGGTTCGGCACAGACCGGTACCGGTAAAACGGCCGCTTTCCTGCTTCCTGTTATACAGAATATCATTGCCTCCAGGGGGGCCAGTAAAACCAGGGCCCTGGTGATTGTGCCCACCCGTGAGCTGGCCCAGCAGATTGATCAGCAGATGGAGGGCTTCTCCTATTTTACCCCGGTCAGTTCCATAGCGGTATACGGAGGGGGAGACGGCACCCTGTTTGCCCGGGAAAAGAAAGCGCTCACAGAAGGGACAGAGGTTGTTATCTGTACTCCGGGCAGAATGATTGCCCACCTGAACAATAATTACGTGAAGTTTGACAGCCTGAAGTACCTGATTCTGGACGAGGCCGACCGGATGCTGGATATGGGTTTCTTCGAGGATATCATGAAGATCATCCAGCACCTCCCCAAAGAGAGGCAGAACCTGATGTTTGCAGCGACAATGCCCGAAGATATCCGGAAACTGGCCCGCAAGGTGCTGCACCAGCCTGTGGAGCTGAATATCGCCATCTCCAAACCGGCCGAAAAGATCTTACAGGTGGCCTATGTGGTCTACGAAACCCAGAAACTACCCCTGGCAAAACACCTTCTGAAAGGACGCGACCTGAAAAGCGTTATTGTGTTCTGCTCCACCAAGTTATCTGCGAAGCAGCTGGGAAGGGAGCTGAAAAGAGAAGGCTTGAAAGTGGAGGATATCCATTCCGATCTGGACCAGAAAACCCGGGAGCAGATCATGCTTGATTTCAGGAACCGGAAACTGAATATCCTGGTGGCCACCGACCTGTTATCCAGAGGCATCGACGTGGATAATATTGAGTTGATCATCAATTATGATGTTCCCCATGAAGGGGAGGATTATATTCACCGGATCGGTCGGACTGCCAGGGCCGAATCCGACGGGGTGGCCATCACCCTGATCAGCCAGGAAGAGCAGTACAAGTTTGCCCGCATCGAAAAAATGCTGGAGAAGGCGGTGACCAAATCATCCGTTCCCGAAGAGTTCGGGGATACCCCCGACTATGATCCATCCGTAAACAGAGGCCGGTCCGGCTCTTTCAGGGGTGGTGGCGGAAGGAAGAAAAGTGGTGGCCAGAACCGACGAAATAATGATCGAAGAAAGTCGGGAAGCAATTCCGGCAGATAACAGGGAACTTACCTGCTCACTATAATCTTCACCGATTCCCCCTCTGCAGACCTGAAGATATAGACGCCCGGATTCAGCTGAGGCACCTGGGCCCGTTCCGTATTCACCAGCTCCATCATCTTCTGTCCCGATAGCTTATAGATGGCACCGCTTACCCGTTTATTAAAATGGAACACTCCCTCACTGACCGGGTTGGGGAAGATGGAAAGTGGCTCCCGGGGAGCGGGCTGATCCTGCTCTCCGGTACTCAGATTGGAGTACCTGGGAGTGGGCGAAGTAAAAGCGATCCACTCCAATCCGCCGTCCACCAGACGACCCATGGAAACATCCTGCTCCTGGAGCTCAAAAGTCACCGAGTCGACAAGGTGGTACCCGGTGGAAGGACGCTCCGATAAGCGAAGCTCCTCCCCCTCCTTGCTGATCTTAAAGGTGGCATGGTTCACTCCCTGCTCCTCCTGATCATCGAGCCATACCAGATAAAAGCCCCCTGCCGGGAGAAACTCTTCCGGAAACCTGTATTTGCCGGGAGAGCCCATGTTATCGCTCAGGTAATAATCCGCCAGCCAGACCGGGGTATCACTGGCATTGTAGATCTCCACCCAGTCATCGAATTCACCGTATTCATCTGACTTTACCGTCTGGTTGGAAGCCACGAACTCATTGATATAAAGGGGCCCGGCTATTAAAGGAAAGTTGATAAGCAGCGTGGTATCGGGATAACGTGTCTCCTGTCCGCCCAAATCGGTCGCCGTAAAATAGAGTTCCACGGAAGTGGTATCTGCCAGAGAAAAAAGGGTGTCGAGATACGTGGAGCTGCCCGAAACAGGATCCGTCAGGTCTGGATAACTTCTCAGCCGCGTGGTCCAGCCTCCTCCATCGATGCGGTAGTGGAGGGCCGTGACTGCATCCGGATTTTCATCCTCTACGGTCCAGTCCAGATCAATCCGCCCCTGGCGTGGCTTTACCCTCACATGGGAAAAGAGCGGGAAGGCATCGACTTGAATGGCCTCTGTCAAAGCACTTGCGCTTCGGGCAAGCAGAAATTCCTGAACCCCGTGAGTCACATGGGATCCCCATCCACCTGTCAGAGCTGCTTCAAAATCGTCAGAGCTAAACCCCCAGTCACGGGTGTAGTAGGAGTCCAGCCCCACAAAAGGACGGATCTGATCCCTCCAGCGAAGCAGTTCATTGTTGAAGGTCGCAGAGACCACATAGGCGGCCAGTCCCCGGACATAAGCAGTAAACTGATCCCTGTACTGCTCCACTTCCAGAATCTTTTCATACAGGGGACGCAGGTTCAGGTTCCAGTTATAGATGGAGCGGGTCGACCAGTCGACCCCCCTGAAATCGATCCCCACACTGTTTTCCAGGTTATAGGGAATATACTCAAACCTGCCGCTCACCTGGTCGCGGTAGAGATAGTAGTTGTTCTTATCCCCGCTGTAACCATCCCAGTTTCCCGTAATCATATCCACGGCCAAAACCTTCAGAAATTGCTGTACATTGATCAGACCTTCCAGGGCCCCTTTCAGGGATTCTCCGCTATACTGATCCAGGGTGCCTATCAGCAGGGCCAGGTCCTCATAATCGTCCCATTTTTCATTTTTGCGCAGGGCATAGGCCCGCCTCCCGTCATATTCGTACTTATATACTTCCGGTGAGGCACCCAGGTAAGCCAGATCGGCCGGCCATAAATTCCGGTAGAGGTTGCCATCGTTATTATCGAACCTCGATTTCGTAAAGCGTTCATCGATATGCTCTGTATTCAGATAGATGCCGAAAAAATCGTTATTGATATAGAGCAGA
This sequence comes from Bacteroidales bacterium, assembly GCA_029210725.1. NCBI lineage: Bacteria > Pseudomonadati > Bacteroidota > Bacteroidia > Bacteroidales > Bacteroidales bacterium. Next base: position 116,489 of record JARGFM010000011.1, read on the forward strand.
ACATGATTGCTTCTGGATCCCGGCACTCCCAGGTAGCGGAACAGTTCCCATCCCAGTTTTGAACGGATCAGCGAGGGGTCATTGACCTCCGCATTCAGATCCATCTTTTCAATCCCATGCAGATCGGCACCGGCATCCATGGAGTTAAAAGAGATACGAAAGGACTTTTTTTCCTTGTTCCGGATGGTATCTCCCCGAAACCTCAAACCCACACCCAGGGGCCCCACGGTACTGTCGCCGCGGGTAAAGTTGAAAACGGCATAATACTCGGTATTGCTTTCCGGATCGGCATAGAGGCTCTGGAAATTCGATCCCGAGATCGTCAGATCGATACGGGGCAGGCCGGCATCATCAAACAGAAAACCGGCATCGGGATGAATCACCTGGGCATGGGCCGGATGGCTGCCGGCAAGAAGGGTGAGGAATAAGGCAATTCCCGGAATACATCTATTCATTGTTATCATATATCAGATACTTCTTTCGGATCAGCTTATACTTCTCGATATCCTGCTCCCAGGTGGCCCTGATACGCTCTTCACCCCATCCGGCTTCTATCATTTTCCGGAGAGAATCTGTCCCTGCCAGCTTGTCCATATAGGGGGTAAAAAACTCTTTTTTTCTGGGGAAGGCTTCATAGGCTTCCAGCAAGAAACGCAGGTGGATGCGGGTCCAGCCCTCCTCCGGACTGAAAGATCTCAGGTCGGCGCCATAACAGAGCTCTCCCTGAAACTTCGGGTTCCCGGCCACACCGGGAATGCTTCTGGGTACAAAACTAAATTCTCCTTGTAGCTCCGGATGTCCGTAAACCTCGAAAGGCATATCGGTTCCCCGGCCCTCACTCAGTACGGTCCCTTCAAAAAAACAGGTGGAGGGATAGAGCCATACCGCATGTTCGTTGGGGAGATTGGGGGATGGCCTCACCGGCAGCGAGTACGGCCGCCCATGCACATAGCCCTCACAGGGAATTACGGTTAAATCACACCTGACTCCCTGGTTTAACCATCCCTCTCCGTTGATCATTCCCGACAATTCACCAATGGTCAGCCCATAGACCACCGGGATGGGGTGCATACCCACAAAGGAGCTGAAGGCCGTATCGAGCAGGGGACCATCCACGTAAGCTCCGTTGGGATTGGGCCTGTCCAGGAGGATCAGGGGAATCCCGTTTTCCGCACAGGCTTCCATCACATAGTGCAGGGTGGAGATATAGGTGTAGAAGCGTGCCCCCACATCCTGCAGATCGAAAATCATCAGATCAATGCCCGCCAGGTCTTCCGGCTCCGGCTTTTTATGACTGCCATAGAGAGAGGCTACCGGAATGCCCGTTAAAGGATCGGTAGCATCCTCGATCAGGACTCCGGCGGCCCGGTCACCCCGGAAGCCATGCTCGGGAGCAAATACTTTCACAAACTGATCCCTTCCTATGCCACTGGCCAGGAGAGTATCCACCAGGTGCTTCCCTCCGACCACCGAACTATGGTTGGCCACCAGGGCAATCCGCTTCTCCTTTAACAGAGGCAGGTAGCGGTCGAGTTGCTCCGCTCCGCTGCGCAAGGGAGCCGGATCGGCCGAACAGGCCGTCACCAAGGACTTAAGAATAATGAATGACAGGATTAAGCATTTCTTCACATCTTAAAAATAGCTAAAAGATGGTTACATTTGCTGAACTGATAATAAGAATCCTTGAATACCGAATTGTTTATCGTACGCCGGATGATCGGCAGCAGGACGAAGGGTGGTAGTTTCTCGCGGTCCATTGTGGGCATTGCCATGTTCGGCATTGCATTGAGCCTGGCTGTTATGATCGTAGCCGTGTCCATTGTAACAGGTTTTAAGAAGGAGATCTCCAACAAGGTAACCGGATTCGGGGCCCATATTCAGATACAGAATCTGGATTCGAACCTCTCCTACGAAACAACACCGGTGCCTGCCGGGCTGGAGAGTATATCCGGAATCTCTCAAATGGAGGGGATCAGGAATGTACAGCCCTTTGCCATCAAAGCCGGGATCATTAAAACCGGCGAGGAGATACACGGGGCTGTGCTGAAGGGGGTCGATGGCAGCTATGACTGGTCCTTCATAGAGAAACACCTTTCGGAAGGGGAACTGTTGGAGGTAAATGACTCGTTAAGAAGTAATAAAGTAGTGCTTTCCGGATCTACAGCCAGACTTCTGAACCTGGGGGTTGGCGATCGTTTTACCATGTATTTCATCCAGGACCCGCCCAGAGCCAGGACTTTTACCATCAGCGGCCTGTACAATACCAGCCTGGAACAATTTGACCAGCTCTATATTTTTACCGATATCAAACAGGTTCAGCGACTGAATAACTGGAACGACGGACAGGTTAGCGGATACGAAGTACTGATCCATAAAATGGAGGATCTTCCCGAACTTGCAGGCCGGGTCAGGGAACTGGTAGGATTTGATTTCCTGGATGATGGCAGCCGCCTGAAAGTAGAGACCATTCGTGAAAAGAACAGCCAGATCTTCGACTGGTTGAATCTCCAGGATATGAATGTGGTGGTCCTGGTGATCCTGATGCTGGTTGTGGCAGGATTTAACATGATCTCCGGATTACTGATCCTGATCCTGGAACGGACCAACATGATCGGGATTCTGAAGGCGCTGGGAACCAACAATATGTCTGTCCGGAAGATTTTCATGTACCAGTCGGCTTACCTGACCATGGTGGGCCTGTTCTGGGGAAACCTTTGCGGTTTGGGAATCTGCCTTTTGCAAAAACACCTGAATCTGCTTTCCCTGGACCCCTCCTCCTACTACCTGGATACAGTTCCCATCAACCTGAACCCGCTCCATCTGCTCCTGCTTAACCTGGGAACCATGCTCATCACCTTCCTGTTCCTCCTGATTCCTTCCGGCATCATTGCCAGGATCTCACCGGATAAGAGTATCCGCTTTAACTAAAAGAAGGCCTCATGTTCCAGCCAGGCAGTTCCACACGAGGCTTTGATTTCAGGATATATATCTCTGCTTTTTTTAAAAGCCGTCAAATGGCACCATTGATCCTGCCGAACAGGAAAATCCCCTGCCTGGCCCTTATTGTTCTTGGCCTGCATATATCCTCCGGGCTTTTTGGTGCCGGGATAGATTCCATAAATGCTGTAAGCGTTGCAAGAAATTTCTACCTCAGTCATTTTTTGGACGCATCCCATTTAAAAAAAGCAGGGAGTGAAGAATTCACCTTCTCCCTGGTCCACCGGGAATACGGGCAGGAAGATAATTCCACTCTGGTAAAAAGCGGAAGCGTTTCTTCGCCACTCTATTATGTATTTGATGTGGGGGAAGAGGATGGCTATGTGGTGGTTGCCGGCGATGACCGGATCCCGGCGGTCCTCGCCTGCTCATTCCAGGGATCCTATTCCAGGGGGAATCAGGCTCCGGCGTTCCTGGATTGGATGGACAATTACAAAGCCCAAATCTCTTTTATCATGGACAATGACCTGGAGGAAAGCAGCGATATTACGGAGATGTGGGATCGCTATGGAACAGACCAGGGAACCCCGGCGCCGCTGGCGGTGGAAGATGTTTCTCCGCTGATCCAGTCCCACTGGAACCAGGGCTGCTTCTATAACACCTACTGCCCGGAAGATCCGGGAGGTCCCTGCGATCATACCCTGGTGGGGTGCGTGGCGATGGCCATGGCCCAGATCATCCAATACTGGGAACATCCGGTTTACGTGGAACAAATTCCCGGATATACCCACAGCACTTACGGGCAGATCGATGAAATTAACCAGATCAGCTACAACTGGGCGGCCAAAACCAACAGCCTTGGCTCTGTGAGCACTTCTCAGGAAATAGAAGCAGTGGCAGGCCTTTTATATCATTGCGGCGTTTCCGTTCAGATGGACTATGGACCAGATGGTTCTAGCGCATATTCCGGCCGGGCCTATACCGCATTCCGGAACATCTTTCATTATTCAGACGCATCGGTATATATTTCCAGGGGCTCCTATTCCGGTACCGGCTGGGAGGAGATGCTCCGCACCGAACTGGATAATGGCAGACCGGTCTATTACAGGGGAAACAATGTAAGCGATGGAGGTCATGCCTTTATATGTGACGGATATATGGGAAGCGACTATTTCCATTTTAACTGGGGATGGGGAGGAAGTCAGGATGGCTACTTCTATCTGGACCCGCTACATGAAAATGTCATAGAATACAACGAGAATCAGTGGGCCATTATGGGCATCATGCCCGATTCGGATCCCTGCAATAATATCATCCCCATTTATGGTTGCGGACCTGGCCATACCCAGACTTTCAGCAGTGAATCCGGTAGCGGAATCCGGGACCTGAGTCTCTGTGGCTTTGAAGCCCGGGGTACTGAGCAGGTTTATCGTTTTGTGGCCCCGGTAAGCGGCATCTACAGCATCGAACTGACTGCCACAGGCGATCCTGTGCTCTATGGATGGAGCATGGCCTGCAGTCCGGAAGAATGGAACTGTATCGGAAATCTCAGCGACCAGCAGGGAAGCTATGGCACCATGAACTGGACCGAAGGCGAAACCTACTTTATTTTACTGAAGGGGCTGGATGATACCCCGGAAACCCACCAGTTTTATATCCATTGTCCGGAGGATACCCCCCCGGATCTGCAACTGGACTACTATCTCATTGATGATGACTCTGAGGGGGAGAGTTCCGGGGATGGGGATGGCCTGATTGAACCCGGGGAAACCATTGAACTGACCTTCTGGATCTTCAATAACGGACCCGGGGGGGCTGATGATGTGGAGGTCCTGGTAGAGACCGGCCAGGAGGATATACAGTTTTGGAACCCGGATATATTTATCGGTACGATCCCTGCGGGGGACAGCCGGAGCGGCATCGAAAAAATCACCTTTACCGTGCAGGAGGATTGTCCGGAAGGAGATATCATATTCCATCTGAACGGATCATCCGTGCAGGCAGACTGGAACGCGCAGTTAACTCTTCATATCTATCCTCCTCCCCCGGACCCCTGCGACTATATCCTTCCCATTCCCGGTTGTGGTCCGGAACACAGCCAGTCCTTTAGCGGTGTATCCGGCACCGGGATCTGGGATCTGAACCTCTGCGGGCAGGAGGCCTCCGGCCCGGAGCGGGTATATAGTTTTACAGCCCCGGAAACCGGCACCTACCGCATTGAACTTACTTCCCCGGGAAGCCGTATGCTCTATGGATGGAATACCGTTTGCAGCCCGGATGGCTGGACCTGCATGGACGAGCTGAGTGAGCAGACGGGGAGCTATGGCAGCATGGAGTGGACTGCCGGGAATACCTATTACATCCTTGTTAAGGGGCTGGCCAGTGCCCCGGAAACCCAACAATTCCACATCACCTGTCCGGAACCTCCTGCCTTACCCCAACTGGGAATATTCAACCAGGAGCTGGATGACAATCTGAATCAAAGCGGTGACAATGATGGAGTCCCTGAACCGGGTGAGAATATCAAAATGTATCTCTGGCTAAACAATACCGGTGAGGGAGATGCTCATGATGTATCGGCCGGCCTCACCACGGACGATCCCCATATCACCATCAGTGATTCGGAGGAACTCTTCGGCTTTGTTCCCTCGGGAGAATATAAAAAAGGTCCGGACGGATTTGTTCTGACGATTTCTGAAGAGTGTCCCGGAAAAGAGATCCGTTTTGATCTCGAGATCCAGTCGGAGGAAGGAGTCTGGACGGATCAGATCACCTTCACGGTAATCACCGGCATCCATCCGGATATCGAAAGGGAGAACAGGCTCCTGGTTTATCCCAATCCCGCAGAGAATTTAGTCTTTCTGGAAAGCAGGTATTCCCTGGAAACACCCCTGAAAATTGAGCTGACAGACAACAACGGGAGGCGGCTGCTTGTTACAGAACTGGATCAGATCCATGCAGGAGATGCGATAGGTATAGATATTTCAGACTTTAGTTCCGGGGTATATATCCTGAGTGTAGCCTATTCGGAAAACAGAATATATCAAAAATTAATCAAGTTGCAGTAGCCCGCCCGGGGAAATCTTTATGAAGGAAAGCTTAAATCCGGAATGGTGGAGGAAGAGATTACAGGGACCCCTGCCCGGTGAAGGTGCACAGCTCAGGATGGCTCCTGCCTTCAGAGGCAGCTTTCCATGGCAGGAAAAACCCGTCCATGCCGCTGTGCTGGCCCTGCTCTATCCTTCCAGGGGAGATACACACCTGGTATTTATAAAACGGAACGAATACGACGGTCCGCACAGCGCACAGGTTTCCTTTCCGGGAGGAGCCCGGGAAGCAGGAGATCTTTCCCTGGAGGAGACTGCTCTCAGGGAGACCCGGGAAGAGACCGGTGTTACCGGTTCCATAGAGATTCTTGGATCGTTAACACCACTTCATATACCAGTCAGTAATTATATGGTATATCCTTTTCTGGGATGGATGGAGGAAACTCCGGAGTTTGATCCCGACCCTACAGAGGTTCAATACCTCATTGAAGTAAGTTTGAAAGAGCTGCTGGATCCTGCCCACTGCGATTCGGAAACTATCCGGCATCACGACCGGGCCATAAATGCCCCTTTCTATCGTGTGGGAAAAGATAAAATATGGGGAGCTACTGCAATGATGTTGAGCGAACTACTTCAATTGACTGGGAAACTTCCATAAGCTCTTCGTTCACGATATTCTTATAGTGTTCGTAGCGGTTCATAATATCCTTAACGAAGTTATAGGTCTCAATGCCCCGTGCGAATCCGTGACGGACCACCGGATCAGAATAATAATCCGGATCCGATTTTTTCAGCAACCACTCATCCACACTGCCAAACCACCTGTCGGGGTCTGAATTATAACGTTCCGCCAGTCTTCTGGCGTCCTGGATATGGCCCAATCCAATATTGTAAGAGGCCAGAACAAATTTGATGCGTTCATCCGGATCTGTAATCACCTCATCGAAACGTTCATCGAGCCACTTGATAAAACTGGCGCCTGCCCGGATCTGCTCCTCCGGGGGCGAATCCGGAGTAATTCCATAACTCCCTGCTGTAATAGGCATCAACTGCATCAATCCGAATGCGCCTGCCCAGGAGACCGCCTCGGGATTAAACCTGGATTCCTGGAAAATCACCGATGCAAGCAGCCTCCAGTCCCAGCCAATACGTTCGCTCTCATTTTTGATGATATCATCGTAACGGGAAATCTTTCCGCTCCTTAGGGTATAGTATTCGCTGTGAATGCTTCTGTAGGAGTGCCTGTTATTGAAGTACTTATTATAGAGAATAGAATACTTGTCTGTCCTTCGGAAGCCATTGATCCACTGGTCAATCACCTTCAGCAGGCTGTCGGAACGGGGATGGACTGCCCAGGCCACATGTTGCGGAAAAGAGATGGCTGTGCCTACGTCCAGCTCCGGAAAATAGGTGGTATTGACCAGGCCCACATTCTCATCACAAACCGCATAATCGATCTCTCCCAGGGCGACCCGATGGATAAGCTGCTCCGATTCCATATTCACTTCCTCGATTCGGATCCCGCCACCTATCTCATCGGAAAGCGAGCTCAGGCGGGCTTCATAAACCGATCCCTTCTGTACATAAACCACCTTTCCCCCCAGGTCCAGCTGGTTCCTGACCAATTCCGAGTCCAGCTGCACCCGGTTCATCTTCTGCCAATGCTCCGGCTTCCGCTGAACCAGCACCTGCCTGGTCTGAAGAAGCGGTGCCGTAAAAGCCACATCTGTCTTTCTTTCAGAGGTGACCGTCAGATTCATGGCAATCAGATCCACTGTTCCTTCACGCAGATCAGCGAAGTTTTTATCCAGATCATTGCTTACACTCACCTCCAGAGCCAGATTCAGGTTATTGGCAAGATCCTGCAACAACTCAAACTGAAATCCCATGGGTTGCCCCCGGTAAAGAAAATAGCTGATAGAATTGTACTCGGTGACCACCTTCAGTGCCCCGTACTGGCGAATCTCCTCCAGATGTGAGAGCCTGTCCTCCGGTCGCAGCTGCTCCACATCCTGAAATCTGGATCCACGTCCCCCCTTGCACGAGCCCAGGGAAAGCACCAGGGGAGCGAGCAGCAGGAGGATTACAGCTCTATGGGATCTCTTCTCAGTCATAGAAGTACCATACGATTCCCAACCTGAAGTGACGGGGCTTCATGGGGTATGAAAGGGTGGTGAAAAAGTTATTGCCTGCAAAGCCAACACTCTGAAGAACATTGTGGTAGGTAGCAAAAAGGCGGGTCTGCTTCACACGGAAAACCATAAAGATATCGAGGAAGGGGTATCCGCCCAGGTCATACTCATCCTGAAGGTGAAAGATCCCGGTTGCAGGCATATAAGCACTTGCCCGGTACCGGGTGGTATAGGAGATATCAAATCCCAGATCTGCCACCAGGGCACCCTTAAACAGCGACTGGTTCCAGTAGTTGGAGGAATATATGACTGCCAGCGGAAGTCTGAGTGCCTCATCTGCAGTGGTATACTGCAAGAGTACTTTGCTTTCTGAGTTAAAACCTCCCCATTTGAAATGCCTGGACATATGAGCCGTAAAAACAAGCAGATCTTTGTCATATACCCGGGGCATGGCCTCCTGGTCCCAGTAGATATAATTGGAAATATAGGAGGCCCCCAGCCGGATATCCGTAGCTTTGTTTTCGCTCCGGATAAAAGCATCACCCATGATCCTGAGCATGCCGGGGAAATCCTGCTCCCACTGGAAGAATGAGGATGAGTAGTTATTGGTGAAGTAATTTGGCCTGGTCATTTCGGCGCTGGCCCGGAGCCCCAGATCGGTTTTTCCTCCCAGTTCCCTGGAGAAAGTGGAGTTCAGCCTGAAATTGTTCTGATTATAACCCAGCAGGTAGTAAGTCCCGTCTAAGACCCAGTCCCAGATCCCGGTGGTGGGTCCGGCCAGGTGGAATCCCAGAAACACATCATTAAAATGCTCCAGCTGAAAATCACGGTCCACCGTATCCCGGTCCAGTGCATCCATATACCGGGTCCGGGGAGCAAGCATTCCGAAGCGCCTGAACTCATGCCCGGCAAGTATCCTGGCAGAGATCTTATCATAATCGGGATCGCCCAGGATCAGTTGCAGCACGTTGGATATCTTATCCTCTGAGGCCGAGTCGAGTGCCTCCGGAATTAAATAGTAATAGTTCCCGTACACGGGCGACAGGCTGTCCATGTCAATTTCATCCCTGTAGTCCTTAAGCTGCCGCTCGATCATAAGCTGATGAGATAAGGAAAGCGTTTTACCGCTGGTCGTAGTGTGGCCCAGACTGTCTGTTGTGCTTTTCCGCTCAAGCAGATTGTATTTCTGAGTGGTGAACAGAGCCAGGTTCCTGTAATGAGAATGTGCCTCCTCCAGATTCACGGGGTATTCCCACCAATTATCCAGTTCGCCATTCAGAAAGGCATCCCGATCCATAATCCCGCCATTTTCACCGGCCTTTATGTCATTGTAATAAAAGGTGCCGAAGATGCTGTAACGGTCCTTTGCATGACTCCCGAACAGTCCCGCCCGGGTGGCCCTTGTCTCCTGGTTTATGTAAAGGGGCTTGGAGGATATCATATTAAACTCAATTCCAAAATTGGTAAAGGGTGATGCATTCTGGGTGTGTATCACCTCAATATTATCCTCCTTCCACTCTTTTAACGGTATGGTGGAGTAAGAAAGAGCCGTAAATGGTGTTCTGGTATTAAAAAAAATGGTTCGCTCCGCAGTCTTCAAATAGGGTTCCCATGCCCTTCCAAAGAGGAATCCGGAGGGATCCTGCCTAAGCATAAAATCGACGTGGTTCACGCCATGCCCCAGAATTCCCAGCGACTCATAACTGAATCCGGGTGTAAAGGCCGGGTTAAAATCCCGCTGGAGCTGATGCATATTGGTGTCCAGGGTGACCTCCTCGAAGCGGGTAAAATGATGCGTCAGCATCCAGGTGTTGATTTTCCTGGTCGTATCGATGACCTGCCCCTCTGCAAGCAATGTTACAGTCAGGCTCAAAACAGAAATAAGAAATATTCTCCTCAACAGTGGGTGCATATAAATTGCAAAAATACAAAAGAAACAGAACTGAATATAACTAAAAAATCCCACCCGGAAACCGGATGGGATTAAATAAGATAGGCAACGACCTACTCTCCCACAATACGCAGTACCATCGGCGCAAATGGGCTTAACTTCTCTGTTCGGAATGGTAAGAGGTGGATCCCCATTGCAATAGTCACCTAAAGTCTTCAAATAAAATTAACATACTGGAAGAAGTATCTTTTAAATAGCCTTGAAAAAAGTTCACGGGCAATTAGTACTGCTCGGCTATGACATTACTGCCTTTACACCTGCAGCCTATCAACGTTATCGTCTTTAACGGCCCTTAAGGGAGATCTCATCTTGAGGCAGGCTTCGCGCTTAGATGCTTTCAGCGCTTATCCCTTCCAGACGTAGCTACCCTGCAATGCAGCTGGCGCCACAACAGGTACACTAGAGGTCTGTCCAACACGGTCCTCTCGTACTAGTGTCAG